>NZ_CAOKTW010000012.1:0-132277 GCF_948472335.1 Streptococcus bouchesdurhonensis
CCTATTTACGAAATTACATGCTACCAATGCTTATTATGAAATTGAAAAAGGAAAATTTGTTGGGAAAGGCTCATTATCTGATACGGATGAACTTCCAGATGGGCGTAGGATTACAAAACACTCCTTTTGGATGCCTAAGAAGTTTATAAAAGAAATATTAGATGGGAATTGGGATTGATTATATTTATAATCAACTTGTGATAAACAAAAAAGAGGCTCACACCTCTTTTTCTTATTTCTTTTTATGATTTAATACGGCATTGAGGACAATGGCGAGGAGGCTGGCTACGACGATTCCGTTTGAGAAGAACATTTGGAAGGCTGTCGGCATGCTGATGAAGAGATTACTGTTATTGAGACCGACACCTGCAGCGATTGAAACAGCTGCGATAAGGAAGTTGTGTTCATTGTTAGCAAAGTCAACACGAGCGAGGATTTGCATCCCTTGAATCGATACAAAACCAAACATCACTAGCATGGCACCACCGAGAACAGGGCTCGGAATGATTTGGGCAAGGGCGCCAAACTTAGGAAGGAGTCCAAGGAGAATGAGGAACCCAGCTGCGTAGTAGATTGGCAGGCGTTTCTTGATACCTGATAATTTAACCAGACCAACGTTTTGTGAAAATCCTGTGTAAGGGAAGGTGTTAAAGATTCCTCCGAGAAGAACGGCCAAACCTTCTGCACGGTAACCGTTGCGAAGGCGCGTGCTGTCGATTGGATCTTTTGTGATATCAGACAAGGCTAGGTAAACACCTGTTGACTCAACCATAGATACCGTTGCAATGATACACATCATGACAATCGATGAGATTTCAAAGGTTGGCATCCCAAAGTAGAGAGGAGTTGGGACATGGACAAGAGGTGCTGCAGCAACAGGAGAGAAGTCTACCAAGCCCATGCTAGCAGCGATGGCAGTTCCGACAACCAGGCCAATCAAAATAGAGATAGACTTGATAAATCCTTTGGTAAAGATGTTAATCAAGAGGATAATCAGAACAGTGATAGCTGCAAGTAAGAGACTTTGACCAGTTGGCTCTGGAACGTTATTTCCCATATTTCCAATAGCGACAGGAATCAAGGTTAAACCAATCGTGGTAATAACAGAGCCTGTTACGATAGATGGGAAGAGATTGGCTACTTTTGAGAAGATGCCTGAAACAAGAACTACGTAAATCCCTGATGCAATAAGGGCACCAAACATAGCACCACTACCATGGCTTTGCCCAATCATAATCAAAGGAGCGACCGACTGGAAGGCAACTCCGAGAACGACTGGTAGTCCAATTCCAAAGTATTTGTTGAGTTGGAGTTGGAGGAAGGTTGCCACCCCACACATGAAGATATCTGTAGAGATCAGGTAGGTCAACTGCTCAGCTGAATAGCCAAGAGCTGTCGCAATCATGATAGGAACCAGGATGGATCCTGAGTACATGGCTAGTAAGTGCTGCAAGCCAAGAACGGCTGCTTGCGAGTGTTTTTCTTGAGTTTGCATTAGAGATCTGCCTCCTTAAATACGACCTGACCATTTTCAAAACGATCCAAACGAGCGAGTGATAGAACAGGGTAACCTGCTTTTTCAAGCAAATCACGGCCATCTTGGAAAGATTTTTCAATCACGATCCCGATAGCTTCAACTGTGGCTCCAGCCTGTTCGATGATTTGAATCAAGCCTTTAGCAGCTTGGCCGTTAGCAAGGAAATCGTCGATAATCAAGACCTTGTCCTCTGGTGAGAGGAATTTTCCAGCGATAGAAACGGTGCTGGTCACTTGCTTGGTAAAGGAGTAAACTTCGGCAGTTAAGATGCCTTCGTTCATAGTGATGTTTTTAGCTTTTTTAGCGAAAATCATGGGAATGTTTAAGGCTTCAGCTGTAAAAATGGCTGGGGCAATACCTGACGCTTCAATGGTCACGACTTTGGTAATACCAGCAGCAGTAAATTTTTCCGCAAAAACCTTACCAATCTCTCGCATCAAGCTAAAGTCAACTTGGTGAGTTAAAAAGGAATCCACCTTGAGGATGTTGTCACCCAAGATGTGCCCATCCTTGAGGATGCACTCTTCTAATAATTTCATAAGACCTCCTAAAGTCTAAAAGCCAATTTACTTGTTGTTTAAATGTTTCTATAGTAATCCCTTTTACTAGTACTATATATTTGATAAAACTATTACGAGCGAAGCGAGTCTTATCAAATATTTCCCGTTGTAGTGGTATCATAGACAATAATCTTGTTATTGTCTATGACGGGATTTTTGAGACTTTTGGCTCAAAAATTAGGGATGAAATTCCGAAGGAAGTTGCTCCCGTCCGCACTAATTAATGGAAATATTAAAAATATTCAAAAAGGACTTACTTAATCTCTAAGTAAGTCCCCAAAATAGGCATGGCAAAAACGACCATACCTCACTTCTGACTTACTTATTGTTAGGTGTTCCGGCACCTTGTAGAAACGTCGTGCCAATTCACGACATAAACAAGTAAAATGATATTCAATTTTAAATAGGCTTGAGCCAATGTTTTTATTTTACACTAAATAACTTTAAAAATCAAATATTTTGTTAGTGTTTTGGTTTAAAAAACGAACAAATATCATAAAAAGGGGCAAAAATTAACTTATTAGCTAACATTTAGAAGGTTTTTCCATCATAAAAGGGCATATTATTAGGTTTTTAAACACCTGACAATATGCCTTTTTCTAACTTTAAAGACTTTTTCCCAATCTTTATTATTCTACTCGCTAAATCTTAAAAAATAACCATCTGGATCCAAAATCGCAAATTCATGGGGATATATAAAGCTATCTCCTACTCGAAATTCTCTTTTTGTGAGGGGACGATGGATAGGATAGTCAGCTTCCAGCAGTTTTTGGTGGAGCTGAGGAACATCTGCAATGCCAAAGGAAATATTGACACCGCGCCCGAAAGGATAGGTCAGCTGAGCTAATTCTTCTGCGCTTCCTTCTTCTAGCATAAGTTGGCAGTCTTCAATCGAGAGGAAGAGAAATTTCTCCTCTGGACGCTCGTATTCGACAGAGAATCCTAGCAGGTCGCAGTAGAAGTGGCGTGATTTTTCGATGTCAGATACTACAAATTCAGGAATGACAGCTTGATAGTCCATTCGTTTTCTCCTTAGAGTTTAATCTCCAAGACAATGGGTGTGTGGTCTTGGCGAGCACCTGAGTCAATCATATCAGATTTAGTGACCTTGTCTGCGAGACGGTTACTTGTGAGCCAGTAGTCGATTCTCCAGCCAGTATTGTTGATTTTAGAAGTCTTGCTGCGCTGTGCCCACCAAGTGTAGCGTTCTGGAACATCGCCGTGAATGTGGCGGAAGGTATCAGTAAATCCAGTTGCTAAAAGGTTGGTAAATCCAGCACGCTCCTCGTCGGTAAATCCTGGTGAACGGCGGTTGCTAGCAGGATTTGCAAGGTCGATCTCATTGTGTGCCACGTTGTAGTCACCGGTCGCAAGGACTGGCTTTTCTTTGTCTAGTTCAGCCAAGTACTCAGCATATTTGACATCCCAGACTTGACGTTCTTCCAAGCGTTTGAGGCCGTCGCCAGCGTTTGGAGTGTAAACTTGGGTCACGAAAAATTTATCAAATTCTAGAGTGATGATACGACCTTCCAAGTCCATGGTAGAAGGGGCACCGATTTCTGGGAAGCTGATAGTTGGTGTAAGTTCTTTCTTATAGAGGAACATGGTTCCAGCATAGCCTTTACGGGCAGGTTCTTGGGAAGAGCGCCACGTGTTTTCGTAGCCTGGGAAGAGTTCTTCTAAAATTTCCAAGTGTTTCTTTGTAGGACCCTTAGCAGAAAGCTTGGTTTCTTGGATAGCAATGATATCAGCATTTTCAGCGACCAAGGTTTGTAGGACTTCTTGGGACAATTTGGCACGAGCTGAGTCACTAGTTAGGGCAGCATTGAGGGAATCAATATTCCATGAGATGAGTTTCATAAAGTTACCTTTTTCATTCAGATTATAGATTTTATTATACCAAAAAAAGGTCCATTTCCCCAACGTATGGCTTGAAAAATCACTCTCTTTCGTTTATAATTAAGAATGATTTTATGAAAGGGAGTGAAAATAAATGAAATTTTACTCATATGACTATGTACTTAGCCAAATCAGTCAGCAAAATGGCATCATGATTGGCTTTGGAATTGTTCTCCTAGCTATCACAGGATTTTTTGCTTTTAAAGCCTATCGAGATAAAAAGGGGACTAAGTTTCGGGAATTGGTCATGATTTTGGCCTTGACCTTGGTGGCCATGCTTTTGGTGACAATCTCAAAATACCAGACCAATCAAGCCTCTAACAACCAATTTCAAACCTCCCTTCATTTCATAGAGGTTGTTTCCAAAGACTTGGGAGTGGATAAATCAGAAGTTTATGTCAATACTTCTGCAGCCACTGATGGAGCGCTTGTCAAGGTAGGTCCAAATTTCTACCGCGCCATGAACGGGAGCCAACCAGACAAGTATCTTTTAGAGAAATTAGAATTGAATCAAACAGACGCTATTGAATTGGTGGAGGTAAACAAATGACACTCAATTATATGGAAATTTTAATCAAACTGGCCTTGGGGCTCTTCTCGCTTGTTTTTGTTATCAATGTGACAGGAAAGGGGAACCTAGCACCTAACTCTGCGACAGACCAAATTCAGAACTATGTTCTTGGTGGTATCATCGGTGGGGTGATTTACAATAGTTCAATCAGCATTCTGCAGTACGCAGTGATTTTGATGATGTGGACGATTTTGGTCTTGACCCTCAAGTGGCTCAATAACAATGTTCGTTTTGTCAAACGCTTGATTGATGGAAAACCAACTCTCCTTATCAAAAATGGGCAGATTGACCCAGAAGCCTGTCGTTCAGTTGGTTTGTCTGCAGCAGAAGTTGCTCTCAAACTTCGTAGCCAAGGGATTTTCCAGATGAAACAGGTCAAACGCGCTGTGCAGGAGCAAAATGGCCAACTCATCGTGGTCCAAATAGGAGATGAAAATCCTAAGTATCCAGTTGTGACTGACGGTGTGATTCAAGTCGATGTCTTGGAAACGATTGGCCGTAGCGAAGAGTGGCTGCTTGATAATCTCAGCAAACAAGGACATGACAATGTAGCCAATATCTTTATCGCTGAGTATGACAAGGGTGCGGTCACAGTCGTAACCTATGAATAAGAAAAACCTGGGGTCTTGGCCTCAGGTTTCTATTTGCAATCAGAAAGGGATGTTATGTCCATTATTCAAAAACTTTGGTGGTTTTTCAAGTTAGAAAAACGCCGTTATTTAGTCGGGATTGTGGCTCTGGTCTTGGTTTCCGTCCTCAACCTCATTCCCCCAATGGTTATGGGGAGGGTCATTGATGCCATCACATCGGGGCAATTAACCCAGCAGGACCTCCTTCTTGCCCTATTTTACTTGCTTCTTGCAGCCTTTGGGATGTACTATCTGCGCTATGTTTGGCGTATGTATATCCTTGGGACTTCCTACCGTTTGGGACAGATTATGCGATCTCGCTTATTTGAACATTTCACAAAAATGTCTCCAGCTTTTTATCAAACCTATAGGACGGGGGACCTGATGGCGCATGCCACCAACGATATCAATGCCTTAACCCGTCTCGCAGGTGGAGGAGTCATGTCTGCCGTGGATGCCTCTATCACGGCTCTGGTGACCTTACTGACCATGCTCTTTAGCATTTCTTGGCAGATGACGCTAGTTGCCATTCTGCCCCTGCCTTTCATGGCTTATGCGACCAGTCGTCTAGGGAGAAAGACCCACAAGGCTTTTGGTGAATCGCAGACTGCCTTTTCTGAACTCAATAACAAGGTGCAGGAGTCGGTATCGGGTATCAAAGTGACCAAATCTTTCGGGTATCAGACGGATGAGTTGAAGTCCTTTCAGGCAGTCAATGAATTGACCTTCCAAAAGAACCTGCAAACCATGAAATACGATAGTCTCTTTGACCCCATGGTTCTCTTGTTTGTTGGTTCCTCCTATGTTTTAACGCTCCTGGTAGGCTACTTGATGGTTCAGAAAGGGCAAATCACGGTTGGGAATCTAGTTACCTTTATCAGCTACTTGGATATGCTAGTTTGGCCTCTCATGGCCATCGGCTTCCTCTTTAATATTACCCAGCGAGGGAAGGTTTCCTATCAGCGGATTGAGGAACTTTTGTCTCAGGAATCACCTGTACAAGACCCTGAATGTCCTCTGGATGGTATTGAAAATGGGCGCTTGGAGTACGATATTGACAGCTTTGCCTTTGAAAATGAGGAAACACTGACGGATGTTCACTTTAGTTTAGAAAAAGGGCAAACCCTGGGCTTGGTCGGTCAGACAGGCTCTGGAAAAACGTCCTTGATCAAACTCCTCTTGCGTGAATACGATGTGGACAAGGGAGCCATTTATCTAAATGGTCATGATATTAGAGATTATCGTCTGACAGACCTTCGTAGTCTCATGGGCTACGTTCCTCAGGACCAGTTCCTCTTTGCGAATTCAATCTTAGACAATATACGCTTTGGCAATCCTAACTTGCCCCTTTCAGCGGTCGAGGAAGCGACTAAGCTAGCTCAAGTTTATCAAGACATTGTAGACATGCCTCAGGGATTTGATACGTTGATTGGTGAAAAGGGAGTCAGTCTTTCTGGAGGTCAAAAGCAGCGTCTGGCCATGAGTCGGGCTATGATTTTAGATCCTGATATCTTGATTTTGGATGATTCTTTGTCGGCTGTGGATGCCAAGACGGAGTATGCGATTATCGACAAACTCAAGGAGACGCGAAAGAACAAAACAACCATTATCACGGCTCATCGCCTGAGTGCAGTTGTCCATGCAGATCTGATTTTAGTCCTGCAAAATGGTCAAATTATCGAACGAGGCAGGCACGAAGACTTGCTAGCTTTGGATGGCTGGTATGCCCAAACCTACCAGTCTCAGCAGCTGGAAATGAAAGGAGAAGAAGATGCAGAATAAGAAAGAACAATGGGCTGTATTGAAGCGCTTGATGTCTTATCTCAAGCCTTATGGACTCCTTACCTTTTTGGCACTCAGTTTTCTCCTAGCGACGACGGTCATCAAAAGTGTCATTCCCCTTGTGGCTTCCCACTTTATCGACCAGTATCTCAGCAATCTCAATCAACTCGCTGTGACCGTTTTGCTGGCCTACTATGGCCTTTATATCCTACAAACTCTGGTCCAGTATGTCGGCAATCTTCTCTTTGCGCGGGTGTCCTACAGTATTGTTAGGGATATTCGTCGCGATGCCTTTGCCAATATGGAAAAGCTGGGCATGTCTTATTTTGACAAGACGCCAGCAGGCTCCATCGTCTCTCGTTTGACAAATGACACCGAGACCATCAGTGATATGTTTTCGGGAATTTTGTCCAGCTTTATCTCAGCAGTTTTCATCTTTCTGACAACCCTTTATACTATGTTGGTTCTGGACTTTCGTTTGACTGCATTAGTCTTGCTCTTTCTCCCCTTGATTTTCCTTTTGGTCAATCTCTATCGGAAAAAATCAGTGAAAATCATTGAGAAAACCAGAAGTCTCTTGTCAGATATCAATAGCAAGCTGGCTGAAAACATCGAGGGAATCAGAATAATCCAGGCCTTTAATCAAGAGAAGCGCCTACAGTCAGAGTTTGATGAAATCAACCAAGAACACTTGGTCTATGCCAACCGTTCTGTAGCCTTGGATGCCCTCTTTTTGCGTCCTGCCATGAGTTTGTTGAAACTCCTAGGCTATGCAGTTTTAATGGCCTATTTTGGCTATCGTGGACTTTATCTGGGAATAACGGCAGGAACCATGTATGCTTTTATCCAGTACATCAATCGTCTCTTTGATCCCCTGATTGAGGTGACGCAAAACTTTTCAACCCTGCAAACGTCTATGATTTCTGCAGGCCGTGTCTTTGCCTTGATTGACGAGAAGACCTATGAGCCCCTTCAAAATGATGGGCAAGCCAAAGTCCAAGAAGGCAATATCCGTTTTGAACATGTATGTTTCTCTTATAATGGAAAACATCCGATTCTGGATGACATTTCCTTTTCAGTTAACAAGGGTGAAACCATTGCCTTTGTAGGCCATACAGGTTCAGGGAAATCGTCTATTATCAATGTCCTCATGCGCTTTTATGAATTTCAATCAGGGAGAGTTCTCTTGGATGGTGTGGATATCAGGAATTACAGTCAAGAAGAGTTGAGAAAAAACATCGGTCTGGTCTTGCAGGATCCCTTCCTCTATCATGGAAGCATCAAGTCCAATATCGCCATGTACCAAGATATCAGTGATGATCAGGTTCAGGCTGCGGCTACCTTTGTGGATGCAGATTCCTTTATTCAGGAACTTCCTCAGGGATATGATGCCCCTGTTTCCGAGCGTGGTTCGAGTTTTTCAACTGGACAGCGTCAGCTTCTTGCCTTTGCTAGAACAGTCGCCAGTCAGCCTAAAATCCTGATTTTGGATGAAGCGACAGCCAATATTGACTCTGAAACAGAAAGTCTGGTTCAAGCTTCTCTGGCTAAGATGAGACAGGGGCGGACAACCATTGCCATCGCTCACCGCCTTTCGACCATCCAAGACGCCAACTGTATCTATGTTTTGGACAAGGGGCGCATTATCGAGAGTGGAACCCATGAGGAACTCTTGGCTCTGGGAGGAACCTATCACAAAATGTATAGCTTGCAGGCAGGTGCCATGTCTTAATACTCTTTGAAAATCTATTCAAGCCAGGTCAGCTTTATCTGCAACTTCAAAGCTGTACTTTGAGCCACCTGCGGCTAGCTTCCTAGTTTACTCTTTGATTTTCATTGAGTGTAAGAAGGAAATCCTTCAAATTACAGATTTCTTTCACCGCCTTTTCCATTTTGTGGTATAATGAAAAATGTTGACAAATAGTATAATAAAAACAAAGGAGAAACAGCATGCTGAAATGGGAAGACTTGCCCGTGGAAATGAAATCAAGCGAGGTTGAGTCTTACTACCAGCTTGTCTCTAAAAGGAAGGGTTCGCTGATTTTCAAGCGTTGCTTGGATTGGGTTCTAGCCTTGGTTGTACTTGTTCTGACCTCTCCCATCTTTCTCATCTTGAGCATTTGGATCAAGTTGGATAGCAAGGGGCCAGTGATTTACAAGCAAGAGCGCGTGACCCAGTACAATCGACCTTTCAAGATTTGGAAGTTCCGTACCATGGTGACGGATGCGGATAAACAAGGGAGTCTGGTGACTTCTGCTAACGATAGCCGCATTACCAAGGTTGGCAATTTTATCCGCCGTGTCCGTTTGGACGAACTGCCTCAGTTGGTCAATGTTCTTAAAGGTGAGATGTCCTTTGTAGGGACGCGTCCTGAAGTGCCTCGTTACACAGAGCAGTATAGCCCTGAGATGATGGCAACCTTGCTTTTGCCAGCAGGGATTACCTCTCCAGCCAGCATCAACTACAAGGATGAGGACACTATCATCAGTCAAATGACGGAGAAAGGTCTGTCGGTTGACCAAGCCTATGTCGAACACGTCCTTCCTGAAAAGATGCGCTATAACCTCGCCTATCTCCGAGAGTTTAGTTTCCTTGGAGACATCAAAATCATGTTTCAAACCGTGTTTGAAGTGCTAAAATAAAGTAGTCATGAGAGAATGAGTACAGATAAAAGGAGCAAATCAATGCCAAATTACAATATTCCATTTTCACCACCCGATATTACGGAAGCAGAAATTGCTGAAGTAGCGGATACCCTGCGTTCTGGTTGGATTACAACAGGTCCTAAGACCAAAGAACTGGAGCGTCGCTTGTCTCAATATACACAGACGCCCAAGACTGTCTGTCTTAACTCTGCAACTGCCGCTCTTGAGTTGATTTTGCGTGTTTTGGAAGTGGGTCCTGGAGATGAAGTCATCGTTCCAGCCATGACCTATACAGCTTCATGTAGTGTCATCACTCACGTAGGAGCGACCCCTGTCATGGTGGATATTCAAGCAGATACGTTTGAGATGGACTATGACCTGCTGGAGCAAGCTATCACTGAAAAGACCAAGGTGATCATCCCAGTAGAGCTTGCGGGGATTGTTTGCGACTATGACCGTTTGTTCCAAGTTGTGGAGAAGAAACGTGATCTCTTTACTGCTTCAAGCAAGTGGCAAAAAGCCTTTAACCGTATTGTGATTGTTTCTGATAGTGCCCACGCTTTGGGGTCTACTTATAAAGGGCAACCAGCTGGTTCTATCGCGGACTTTACTTCCTTCTCATTCCATGCAGTTAAGAACTTTACAACTGCTGAGGGAGGAAGTGCCACTTGGAAAGCCAATCCAGCGATTGATGACGAAGAAATGTACAAGGAATTCCAAATTCTTTCCCTTCACGGGCAAACTAAGGATGCCCTTGCTAAGATGCAACTGGGCTCATGGGAATATGATATCGTCACACCAGCCTACAAGTGTAATATGACCGATATCATGGCGTCACTTGGTTTGGTACAATTGGACCGTTACCCAAGTTTGCTAGAACGTCGTAAGGAGATCGTGAACCGCTATGATCGTGGTTTTGCAGGTTCTCGTATCCATCCATTGGCACACAAGACTGAAACTGTCGAATCTTCACGCCACCTCTACATCACCCATGTAGAAGGAGCGAGTTTAGAAGAACGCAATCTTATCATCCAAGAATTAGCTAAAGCAGGAATTGCAAGCAATGTCCACTACAAACCGCTTCCGCTCTTGACAGCCTATAAGAATCTTGGCTTTGATATGGCGAATTATCCCAAGGCCTATGCCTTCTTTAAAAATGAAATTACGCTTCCTCTTCATACTAAACTAAGCGATGAAGAAGTGGACTATATCATTGAGACTTTCAAAACAGTTTCTGAAAAAGTACTAGCTTCATCAAAAAAATTGTAAAAAAGTCTTGACAAAGAAAAAACAAAGTATTAAAATAAGTTCAACAAATCAGAAAAGTAACTATTTTTGATCTTCAGGGAGCCTGTGGTCATTGTGAACAGGTGGTTGGAAGTAGTGAAAGTGGGCTGATTTTAAAAATGAATTTGAAACAATGAAAATTCGGTGCGCACACCTTACAGTGCAACTTGTTGTTAGACAAGGCAGAGATGTAAAGGGATAGTCCCTTTATAATTGAGGTGGCACCGCGTTACCAACGCCCTCACACAGATGGTTTTCTGTGTGTGGGCTTTTTTCATATCTTGAAATCAATACTGAAAGAGGAAAATTTTATGACAACTAAAGGTTATTTTGGACAATTTGGTGGTAGTTTTGTACCGGAGCCGATTCAGGCTTTGTTGGATGAGTTGGAAGTGACATTTGACAAATACAAGGATGATCCAGAATTTTTGGCAGAATTTCGCCATTACTTGAAGGACTATTCAGGTCGCGAAACACCGCTCTATTTTGCAGAAAGTTTGACAGAGCACCTAGGTGGAGCTAAGATTTATCTCAAACGTGAAGACCTTAACCACCTTGGTTCTCACAAGCTCAACAATGTTTTAGGACAAATTCTTTTGGCCAAACGTATGGGCAAAAAACGAGTAATCGCAGAAACAGGAGCTGGTCAGCACGGTGTTGCGACAGCAGCGGCTGCAGCCAAGTTTGGTATGGCCTGTGATGTCTACATGGGGGCAGAGGATGTGGAGCGTCAACGTCTCAATGTTTTCCGTATGGAGATGATGGGAGCAACTGTTCACGCAGTTGAAACAGGGACTCGTACCCTCAAAGATGCGGTTGATGCAGCCTTTGGAGCATGGATGAATGACCTTGAAGCCTTCTATGTTCTGGGATCTGCTGTGGGACCTCACCCATATCCAACCATTGTTCATGAGTTCCAAAAGGTCATCAGTGAAGAATCTCGCCGTCAAATCTTAGAAAAAGAAGGTCGTTTACCAGACTACGTTATTGCTTGTGTAGGTGGTGGTTCCAATGCCATCGGTGCTTTTTCTCAGTATGTGGCTGATGAAGAAGTTAAATTGGTTGGGGTAGAAGCTGCTGGTCACGGACTTGATACAGACAAGCACGCAGCTACTATGACAAAAGGTAGTATCGGAATTGTTGATGGCATGAAGACTTATGCAGTCTTTAAGGAAGATGGAGAGTTGGCTCCAGTTTACTCTATCTCAGCTGGATTGGACTATCCAGGGGTTGGCCCAGAACACGCCTACTTCAAAGATTCAGGTCGCGTGGAATATGTTGCAGCGACGGATGAAGAAGCTGTTCAGGCTCTTCTCCTTCTCAGCAAGACAGAAGGAATTATCCCAGCGATCGAAAGTTCGCACGCTATCGCAGAAGCGGTTAAACGTGCACCGAAACTAAGTAAAGATGAGATTATCATCATCAATGTCTCTGGTCGTGGAGACAAGGACGTAGCTGCTATTGCAGACTACCTAGAAGCTAAAAAATAAAAGATGGAAAAATTACAGTCTTTTCTCTCACAGAGAGCTTGTGGTTGCTGGAAACAAGCAGAGAAAGCTGTAAGGTTGGGTCCATCTGAAACGAGAGAAGAAAACATAATTCTCAAGGGAGTGCCCTTTATCGCACAGCCTGTTACAGGAAATATCTGAGACAGGAATGAGAGATAGGAGAAATCCTATAATTGAGGTGGCACCGCGAATTTCGTCCTCACGCAAGTTGTTTTGCGTGGGGATTTTTATATATTTACCGCAGATATTGCGATTAATTTTTTAAATATTTTCAATAAATAGGTCGTTATAGAATATTTACGAACGAAGTGAGTTTCTAAAAGCTGTTTCCCGCCATAGTGGTATCCTAGAGAAGCATCTTTGCTTCTCTAGGACGGAATTTTTGAGAGTAAAAAAGTTCGGGGAACTATTTTAGCCTGAGCCTAGAAATGAATGAGCGAGGGGCTCAAAAATTAGGTCTTTCATTTCTTGGATTTCTAAAATCATCCACTGGATAATTTTACCTCCCGTCCGCACTATTTAAGGGAAATAGAAAAAGATAAAAAATTAAAAATAAGGAACTGAAAGGGAAATTACAATGGAACGAATCATTCATGGAGATGTCTTATCACCAATCTTGGCTTATATGCGCCTAAAGGGGCAACACAAGGTTATCTTAGAGAGTATTCCGAGAGACAAGGAAACCGCTCGTTTTTCTATCTTAGCTTATAATCCAGTTTTTGAGATTAAGTTTGAAAATGGGATTCTTTATCAAAATGGTCAAGTGATTGATCGTGATTCCTTGGATTTTCTTTATGAAGTGACTCATAAGAGCCAGCACCATTCAGACCTCCCTTTTGGTGGTGGGGCAATTGGTTTTGTTGGTTACGATATGATTTCGCTTTATGAAGAAATTGGTCAAATTCCTGAAGATACTATTGGAACGCCAGACATGCATTTCTTCGTCTATGAGAGTTACATGGTCTTTGACCACAAGAAAGAAAAAATCCATGTCATCGAGGATGCTCTTTATAGCGAACGCAATCAAGAAGACTTGGAAAAAGCCTTGAACCAGGTGCTTGAGGAATTACGCATTCCTGCTCCAAATGAATTTGAAGACTTGGATCTATCTCCGCTGGACTTCAAACCCCATATTGCTCCTCAGAAGTTTGAGGCAATGGTGGAAATAGCTCGTGACTTGATTCGTAACGGCGACATGTTCCAGTGCGTACTCAGTCAGCGCTTCTCAGCAGAAGTTACTGGAAATCCATTTGACTTCTACAGAAATCTCCGCGTGACTAATCCTTCTAATTACCTTTATTTCTATGATTTTGGGGATTATCAAATCATCGGAGCTAGTCCAGAAAGTTTGGTTTCTGTCAAAAATGGCATCGTGACAACCAATCCGATTGCAGGGACACGACCAAGAGGCGCTACGGATGAAGAAGATAAGGATTTGGCGACAGACCTGCTTTCGGATGAGAAGGAAACAGCAGAGCATCGGATGTTAGTAGACTTGGGACGTAATGATATTGGTCGCATCTCTGAAACGGCCAGTGTCCAAGTCACTAAGTATATGGAAGTGGAGCTTTTCCGTTATGTCATGCATTTGACCAGTGTGGTCAAGGGGCGTTTGCTTCCAGAACTCACTGCCATGGATGCTTTGAAAGCAACACTTCCTGCCGGAACAGTTTCAGGAGCACCAAAGATTCGAGCGATGAGACGCATTTATGAACAGGAAACAGAAAAACGTGGCGTATACGCAGGAGCAATCGGCTACTTGTCTGCGACGGGTGATATGGATTTCGCCATTGCCATCCGAACGATGATTCTCAAAAATCAAACAGCTTATGTGCAGGCTGGGGCAGGGATTGTCTACGACTCCATTGCCCAAAACGAATACCAAGAAACCATTAACAAAGCAAAATCTATGACTAGAATTGGAGAACTAAGACCATGATTTTATTAATTGACAACTATGATTCTTTTACTTATAACTTGGCCCAATACATTGGGAATTTTGCAGAAGTTCAGGTCTTGAGAAATGATGATCCCAGGCTGTATGAAGAAGCTGGAAAAGCAGATGGTCTGGTCTTTTCGCCCGGTCCTGGTTGGCCAGTTGATGCTGGAAAGATGGAAGACATGATTCGTGATTTTGCTGGCAAGAAGCCGATTCTTGGGATTTGTTTGGGCCACCAAGCTATCGCAGAAGTCTTTGGCGGTAAGCTAGGCTTGGCTCCCAAAGTCATGCATGGGAAACAGAGCAATATCAACTTTGAAGCGCCATCTGTTCTGTATCAAGGTATCGAGGATGGCCGTGCAGTCATGCGTTACCACAGTATTTTGATTGAAGAAATGCCAGAAGACTTTGAAGTGACAGCTCGTTCGACTGATGACCAAGCCATCATGGGAATTCAACATAAAAATCTACCGATTTATGGCTTCCAGTACCATCCAGAGAGCATTGGAACGCCAGATGGCTTGTCTTCTATTCGGAATTTTATCGAGAAGGTTGTAAAGTGAGGAAACTAGGATGAAAGAGATTATTGAAAAACTAGCAAAATTTGAAAATTTATCAGGTGTGGAAATGACGGATGTCATTGAGCGTATCGTAACTGGCCGTGTAACGGAGGCGCAGATTGCTTCTCTCCTTTTGGCTCTTAAGATGAAGGGGGAAACACCTGAGGAACGCACAGCCATTGCCCAAGTCATGAGAGGACATGCCCAACATATTCCAACTGAGATTCATGATGCCATGGACAACTGTGGTACAGGTGGGGACAAGTCTTTCAGCTTTAACATCTCCACAACTGCAGCCTTTGTCTTGGCTGGTGGTGGTGTTCACATGGCAAAACACGGTAATCGCTCGATTTCTTCTAAATCTGGTTCTGCAGATGTCCTCGAAGCCTTAGGCATCAACCTAGACCTCAAACCAGCTGAATTAGGTAAGGTCTTTGATAAAACTGGTATCGTCTTTCTCTTTGCTAAAAATATGCACCCAGCAATGAAATACATCATGCCAGCTCGTTTGGAATTGGGAATTCCAACAATCATGAACTTGACTGGTCCTCTGATTCACCCAATGACTTTGGAAACACAGCTTCTTGGTATTAGTCGTCCAGAACTTCTAGAAAGTACAGCTCAGGTTTTGAAAAATATGGGTCGCAAACGTGCTATAGTGGTTGCTGGTCCAGAAGGATTGGACGAAGCTGGTTTGAATGGAACAACCAAGATTGCCCTTCTTGAAAATGGCGAAATCACCTTGTCAAGCTTTACTCCAGAAGATCTAGGGATGGAACGCTACGCTATCGAAGATATTCGTGGAGGCAACGCTCAGGAAAATGCAGAAATTTTGCTCAGAGTTCTTAAAAATGAACCAAGTCCATTCTTGGAAACGACAGTTTTAAATGCTGGTCTTGGTTTCTATGCTAATGGCAAGGTAGCTAGCATCAAGGATGGAGTTGCCTTGGCCCGCGAAGTCATTGCTAGTGGCAAGGCCCTTGAAAAACTCAGACTGTTACAGGAGTACCAAAAATGAGTCAGGAATTTTTAGCACGAATTTTGGAGCAGAAGGCGCGTGAGGTCGAGCAGATGGAGCTGGAGGAAATCCAGCCCCTGCGCCAGACCTATCGTTTAGCTGACTATCTAAAACAACATCAAGACCGTTTACAGGTAATCGCAGAAGTCAAGAAGGCTAGCCCTAGTCTGGGAGATATCAATCTAGATGTGGATATTGTGCAACAGGCTCAGACTTATGAAGAAAACGGCGCAGTGATGATTTCTGTTCTGACAGATGAGGTTTTCTTTAAAGGGCATTTGGATTATCTGCGGGAGATTTCCAGTCAGGTAGAGATTCCGACGCTCAACAAGGACTTTATCATCGATGAAAAGCAAATCATCCGTGCTCGCAATGCTGGTGCGACAGTTATCTTACTCATTGTCGCTGCCTTGTCAGAAGAACGTGTCAAGGAACTCTATGACTACGCGACAGAGCTTGGTCTGGAAGTCTTGGTGGAGACTCACAATCTAGCTGAACTAGAAGTGGCCCACAGGCTTGGTGCTGAGATTATTGGGGTTAATAACCGCAACTTGACCACCTTTGAGGTCGACTTGCAGACCAGTGTAGATTTGGCTAAACATTTCAAAGATGATTGCTTGTACATTTCTGAATCTGCTATTTTCACAGGGCAGGATGCGGAACGAGTAGCACCATACTTTAACGGAATTTTGGTAGGGACAGCTCTTATGCAGGCAGAAGATGTAGCCCAGAGAATCAAGGAGTTGCAGATTGACAAAGGTTAAAATTTGCGGATTATCTACCAAAGAAGCGGTGGAAACAGCTGTTTCAGCAGGAGCAGACTACATCGGTTTTGTCTTCGCACCTAGTAAAAGACAGGTGACCTTGGATCAGGCTACTGAGCTGGCAAAGCCCATTCCTGCTAATGTTAAGAAGGTTGGCGTATTTGTTTCACCAAGTCGGGCAGAATTGCTAGAAGCGATTGAAAAAGTTGGCTTGGACTTGGTTCAAGTTCACAGTCAGGTGGCAGATGATTTGTTTGAGAATTTGCCTTGTGCCAGTATTCAGGCTGTGCAGGTAGATGGAGAGGGTCATGTACCCAATTCTCAGGCAGATTATCTCCTCTTTGATGCCCCTGTGGCTGGGAGTGGCCAGACCTTTGATTGGGGTCAACTGAATACGATTGGACTAACTCAGCCTTTCTTTATCGCAGGTGGGCTTAATGAAGACAATGTCGTAAAAGCAATTCAACATTTTACTCCCTATGCAGTCGATGTATCGAGCGGAGTGGAGACAGATGGACAAAAAGATCAGGAAAAGATTAGAAGATTTATAGAGAGGGTAAAGAATGGCATATCAAGAACCAAATAAAGATGGATTTTACGGAAAATTCGGTGGACGTTTTGTCCCAGAAACATTGATGACAGCAGTTTTGGAGTTGGAAAAGGCTTATCGTGAAAGTCAGGCAGACCCAAGTTTCCAAGAGGAATTAAACCAACTTTTGCGCCAGTATGTGGGGCGTGAAACTCCTCTTTACTACGCAAAAAACTTGACCCAGCATATCGGCGGAGCCAAGATTTATCTTAAACGTGAAGACCTTAACCATACAGGGGCCCACAAGATTAACAATGCCTTGGGACAAGTTCTTCTGGCTAAACGCATGGGTAAAAAGAAAATTATCGCTGAAACAGGTGCTGGTCAGCACGGTGTGGCAACTGCAACTGCTGCAGCCCTCTTTAACATGGAATGTACTATCTACATGGGTGAGGAAGATGTCAAACGCCAAGCCCTCAATGTGTTCCGTATGGAGCTTTTGGGAGCTAAGGTTGAGGCAGTGACAGACGGTTCGCGCGTGCTCAAGGATGCGGTCAATGCAGCCCTTCGTTCATGGGTAGCTAATATTGATGATACCCACTATATCCTTGGTTCTGCCTTGGGGCCTCATCCATTCCCAGAAATCGTTCGTGACTTCCAAAGTGTTATTGGTCGAGAAGCTAAACAACAGTACCGTGACTTGACAGGTAAAAATCTACCAGATGCCTTAGTAGCCTGTGTTGGTGGTGGTTCTAATGCCATCGGTCTCTTCCATCCATTTGTAGAAGATGAATCAGTAGCTATGTATGGAGCTGAAGCAGCAGGACTTGGTGTGGATACAGAGCATCACGCAGCTACCTTGACCAAGGGTCGTCCGGGTGTCCTTCACGGTTCCCTCATGGATGTGCTCCAAGATGCCCATGGTCAAATTCTTGAAGCCTTCTCGATCTCAGCAGGTTTGGACTATCCTGGTATCGGTCCAGAGCATTCTCACTACCACGATATCAAACGTGCCAGCTATGTTCCTGTGACAGACGAAGAGGCCTTGGAAGGATTCCAACTCTTGTCTCGTGTGGAAGGGATTATCCCAGCCTTGGAATCTAGCCATGCGATCGCCTTTGCAGTGAAATTGGCCAAAGAACTTGGACCAGAAAAGTCTATGATTGTCTGTCTATCAGGTCGTGGGGACAAGGATGTGGTTCAAGTCAAAGACCGCTTGGAAGCAGATGCAGTAAAGAAGGGAGAAACTTATGCCTAAGACACTAACAGAAAAATTGAACGCTATTAAAGCAGCTGGAAAAGGAATTTTTGTTCCCTATATCATGTCTGGAGACCACGAGAAAGGTTTGGATGGTTTAGCTGAAACAATACACTTTTTAGAAGATTTGGGTGTTTCGGCTATTGAAGTTGGTATTCCCTTTTCAGACCCTGTTGCAGATGGACCTGTTATCGAAGAAGCTGGCTTGCGCAGTTTAGCCCACGGGACCTCTACCCAGGCTTTGGTTGAAACATTGAAAACCATTGAAACAGAGGTTCCACTTGTCATCATGACCTACTTCAACCCTCTCTTTCAGTACGGTGTGGAGAACTTTGTCAAAGATTTGGCAGATACAGCGGTTAAGGGCTTGATCATTCCAGACCTTCCTCATGAGCATACCAATTTTGTGGAGCCTTATTTGGCAGATACAGACATCGCTTTGATTCCCCTAGTTAGTTTGACGACAGGGCTTGAGCGTCAGAAAGAGTTGATTGATGGGGCAGAAGGATTCGTCTATGCGGTTGCCATCAATGGGGTGACAGGGAAATCAGGCAATTACCGCGCAGATTTGGACAAGCACTTGGCACAACTTCATCAAGTGGCCGATATCCCAGTCTTGACAGGTTTTGGCGTATCTAGTCAAGCTGATGTAGAACGCTTCAATGCGGTGTCAGATGGCGTTATCGTCGGTTCAAAAATCGTAAAAGCTCTCCACCAAGGAGAGCCGATTGAGGACTTTATCAAACAAGCAGTAGCTTACCAAAAATAATTACACAGGCAGCGAGTAAGAGGAAAGGCACGAAAGGAAGTCTTTCCTTTTTCTTTTGCAGTAGAAAGGCCAGGATGCCCGTCGCAGAAGCAAACTGAATCAAGATGAGTAATTCGGTTGCGCTAAAGACGATAGCACAAGAAGCTAAAAAGAGAAAATCCCCTGCACCCATGCGGATATCGATAAAATGAGCCAAAAAGCCAAGAGCAAGGAAAAAGACCATGACCAGATTCCAGCCAGAGGAAGCCATGAGGATTAGGTGGAAAGTCATCCAGACCAGTAGGGGATATTCCTGATGGCGAAAGTCGTAGATGCCCAAGGTCAAACCAGCGGTGATTAGGACGACTTGCCCCAAGGAAAGCAATTCCAAAGACCAAGCCAGAAAGAGGAGCCCTAAGCCTAGTTCAAAGAGGGCATACCAGACTGTATAAGGAGATTTGCAGTAGCGACAGCGAAAGCGATTGAGCACTTGCGAGAGAATCGGAATCAAATCTAAGGGGCGCAAGCGAGTCTGACAGGAATCGCAGTGACTAGCAGGTTGGATAATGGATTGCTCAGGAAAACGGTCAATGACCAAACCAAGAAAGGAAGCGAGAATGCTACCGACGAGAAAAAAATAAATATCAATCATACTTATCTATTCGTAAAAAATGGGAGAAGTAGTATAATGGAGAAACATAGACAAGATAGTGAGGTCAAGATGACAATTCGTTTTGAAGAAAATGTGAGCCCAGAAAACGCTCAATTCGTATGCCAATGGTCCAACTCCCTTGGCAAATCCTTTCAAGAACAATGGATGGGACCAATGATTCCTTTCCCCTTGACAATTCAAGTTTTGCAAGATTTGGAAGGAATCTTTTCAATCTTTGAAGGACAAGAGTTTGTGGGGCTAATACAAAAAATCAGGCTAGAAGACAGTAATCTTCATATTGGAAGATTTTTTATCAATCCTCAGAAACAGGGGCAAGGCTTAGGTAGGCAGGCTTTAAGGCAATTTGTTAGTTTGGTCTTTGAAAATAGAGATATAGACAGCATCTCTCTAAATGTCTTCGAGGCAAATCAAAGAGCTCAAAATCTTTACCAAAAAGAAGGATTTGAAATCGTTCAAATGGTTGAAGCACCTGTACGAAAATACATCATGAAAAAGAGTAGATAGAAAGTAAAAATCCTTGAAATCAATCTTGACTGCGATGATGAACCTGAATCAGCTCCTCAAAAGGGACTGTATATGAATGAACGTTACCAGTGTTTAAAAACTAAAGAATATCAGGCATTTTTATCTTCCAAGGGTAGACAAATTTCCGCTAAACGTAAGATTGATATGAAATCTGTCTTTGGGCAGATAAAGGTTTATTTGGTTATAAGAGATGTCATCTGAAAGGTAAGCGTAAAGTGAGAATTGACATGGGATTTGTACTCACGGTCAACAACCTGCTGAAATATAACAAGAGAAAGAGGCAAAATTAAAAAGCTAGAGTTCCGCAATTGGAAATCTCTAGCTTTTTGTTTTCTGAGAATCATCTTGACTCAGACTCTTTTGACTAATGTTACTAAAAAGATAAAGTAACTTTTAGCCTTATTTATTGTCGCCACTCAACATGTTTTTAACACCTTCGATAGCACCTTCTACAGCGTCTTTGGCATCTTCAGCAACTTCTTTTACTTTAGAAACAACTTTTTCAGCTGTTCCTTCTTTTTCCATTTTTTCATCACCGATGGCTTTACCAACACCTTCTTTAATAGAACCTTTAGCTTGATTTAATTTTTCTTCTACTGACATGATAATTTCTCCTGTTATATTTATTTTATCTTAGTTTACACGAGTTCTTTCGTGAGATACTACACCATTTGCTGCACCTTTAACAGCTTCTACGCCTTCGCTAACTTTTTCTTGAACAGTTGAGAAACCAGATCCAAGACCAGATTTAGCTTTTTCGAATTGTTCTGAAGCGAATTCTCCTGTTGATTCAGCAACGTCAGATACGCGATCTTGAAGGCTTACTGAGTCTGCTTCATGTTGTTCTTTAGTTTTGATGTCGACAACGTTTACGTTGATTTCAACAACTTCCAAGTCAGTCATTTTAGCAACTTCTGAAGATACGATTTCTCTGATTTCTGAATATAAAGCTGGAACATTTTTTTGGTACTCAGCAATAATGTTTAAGTCAACTGCAACTTGTGTTTTACCAACTTCTACGTTAACACCACTTGTTACGTCATCGCTGTTAACGATTTTTTCTTTAAGATTTGAGAAGAAACCACCGTCGATTCCCAAAAGACCTGAAACGTTTTCTAGTGACAGACCAATGATTTTTTGGATAACTTTATCTTCGTAAGTAAGTTCCCCTTTGATTTCGTGAGCTACAGCAGTAGCATCTTTCTTTTCTACGTTAGTGTTTGTGTTTTTTTCGTTTGACATATGAAACTCCTTTAATTAAATTAGTAATTTTTATTTTTTATTTATCTATATAGTTTTTTTCGATATATAACCCAGCTGCAACTCCCAGTGCTCCTAAAATCAATACAAATATTGTTTTGAAGAAGCCAAAGGAGATAATCAAACAAGCGAGAAATACGCCTATGAGACCAGTGATAATTGGATATCGATATTGTTTAAGCCATTCCATTTTTTACTTCCTTACTTCACACGACTAACAGTCTTTTTGTTTTGAGGTTTTGGTTTAGGCTGGTAGTCTTTTACTAGAACTTCTAGTTTAACCTGACGCTCAATACCAAAAAACTGCTTCAATCCATTAGTTATTTCATTTTGAATTAGTTGGCATCTGTCAGCGATGTTGTCCGAAGGAAGAATTTTACCTTCTACATGAACGAAACATTTATTTTTTCGTAAATTTACATGAACAGTTGGGTTCTTGATCAATCCATGATCACTCACCAAACTTCTAACAAAACCTTCGATTGCAGAATTCTTTAATTTTAATGTATCGTTTTTAGTTTCAAGTTGAATTTCCAAATAACGTTTAGGATAAAACAACACAACTAACATCGATAACAAAACTAAAGTTGATAGAGCCACTATCCCCCAGAATATATATCTAGAGAGATAGAATTCAACGAAATGATTCTGTCTCCAGCTAAATAGCTGAATGCCTAGATCACTAACTTGATGATAATCTATCAAAACAGGAAGGAAAATTGTCAAGATTAAAATACAGAAAATAATTAAAAATATTTTCTTTGTTTTTGACATATACAATCCTTTCGATTTAACATTAAACTATTTTTACCCGTCTAATCTATTTAAAAATAGTTTATTTTACAAGTAATTATTTTTTACCTGTAAAGAATGATACTACAGTAACAACAATTGCTGCTCCTGCAATAGATGGGATCAAAGCCATTCCAGCAATGGATGGGCCCCAACTACCTAAAAGGGATTGTCCTACAGATGACCCGACTAAACCAGCGAATACATTTGCGACGATTCCCATAGAACTACCTTTTTTAGTGATTCTACCTGCTACAAGTCCAATAAGACCTCCAGCAATGATTGACCACAATATTGCTTACCCTCCTTTTTTATTTTAATATCAAAAAATAAATCAATTCCTTTGATTATTGCTATTGTATAATTTTAATATAAAATAATCAATTATTTTGATTATTATATAATTTTAATATAAAAAAATCAAATTCTTTGATTGTTGCTATTATATAATTTTTAAAATTAAAAATATAATCTTTCGACTTGAATTTGATTCTGTATTCACGCCCTCAATAGACGGTAAAATAAGAAAATTGTTTATATATTGCCTCCGTAGTGTTATTATACGAGATAAAGGATCTTAGTAAAAGTCGTTATAGCATGCTATACCTATTCATTGTGGTATAATTGCAAGAGGTTTAATCCGATAATTTATAAAGAGAGAAAGACATTCATGAGAGATTTATTATCTAAAAAAAGTCATAGGCAATTAGAATTATTAGAATTATTATTTGAACATAAACGATGGTTTCATCGTTCTGAACTAGCAGAGTTACTAAATTGTACAGAACGTGCAGTCAAAGATGATCTATCCCATGTTAGATCTGCTTTTCCTGACTTGATTTTTCATTCTTCTACTAATGGTATACGCATTATTAATACCGATGATAGTGATATTGAAATGGTTTACCATCATTTCTTTAAGCATCCAACACATTTTTCGATTTTAGAATTTATCTTTTTTAATGAAGGTTGTCAAGCTGAAAGTATTTGTAAAGAATTTTATATCGGTTCATCTTCGCTCTATCGTATTATTAGCCAAATCAATAAAGTGATTAAAAGGCAATTTCAATTTGAAATCAGTCTGATCCCTGTTCAAATCATTGGAAATGAGAGAGACATTCGTTACTTTTTTTGCACAATATTTTTCAGAAAAATATTATTTCCTATATATGAAATTGAAGGGATTTTAGAAAGCCAATTGGAGTGATTTTATCCATGATGGGGAAATAATCTGGATAAAAATGATTGAGAAATAGTTGCTAAAAAAGCGTTTGCATGATACTATATATTGAAAGGAGGTGATAATATGGTAGAACAAAGAAAATCAATTACCATGAAAGATGTTGCTTTAGAAGCAGGAGTTAGTGTTGGAACAGTTTCACGTGTAATTAATAAAGAAAAAGGCATTAAAGAAGTAACCTTGAAAAAAGTGGAACAAGCAATTAAAACCTTGAATTACATTCCAGATTACTACGCTCGAGGAATGAAAAAAAATCGAACAGAAACGATTGCAATCATTGTACCAAGTATCTGGCATCCCTTTTTTTCAGAATTTGCTATGCATGTGGAAAATGAAGTCTATAAGAGGAATAATAAATTACTCTTATGTTCTATAAATGGTACAAATAGAGAGCAAGACTACCTGGAGATGTTGCGTCATAATAAAGTTGATGGAGTGGTTGCTATTACCTATAGTCCAATTGAACATTACCTGTCGTCAGGAATTCCCTTTGTCAGTATTGACCGTACATACTCAGATATTGCCATTCCTTGTGTTTCATCAGATAATGATGCAGGTGGAAGAGAAGCAGCTAAACAATTAATTAGTAAAGGATGTCAGCATTTAGCCTTTGTGGGCGGACATAATACAACCATTAATGAAACCAAACGTCGTAGAATTTCCTTTGAAAAGTATGTCCAAGAGCATAAAATACCTCTTAGTATTTTTGATTTGGATGAGACAGTTACTGACTATCATGGAAAGCTAGAGAGTTTCTTGGAAGAAAATCCTTCTATAGATGGAATTTTTACAATTAACGACTTTGCAGCTTTAGATGTTATTGATATACTAGAAAAAAATGGCAAACGTATTCCTCATGATGTCCAAATTATTGGATACGATGGAATTAAAATGGCTGGAGATAGAGATTATCTACTTTCAACAATTGAGCAACCCCTGGAGGAAATGGCTAGAGAAGCTGTACGAATCCTATTTGATATCATCGAAGGAAAGGCTGTTAATTTGCAGACAATCCTACCAGTAAAATTTGTTGAAGGAAAAACAACAAAAAATGAAAATAAGTCTTGACAGAAAGCGCTATCAATGATAGAATAAGTTCAGATAAAAGAGATTTATTTTTTTAGAACAAAAATGAAACGTTTCAAAAAAAGAAATAAATAGACAGCGCCAAGCGCTATCTTTTTCAGACAAAAATGAAACGTTTCAAAAAAGGAGGTTGCTATGAATAGCAAAGCGAAGCAAGTTTCTCTTTGGGAAAGAATCAAGAAACAAAAACTCCTGTTATTGATGACTGTCCCTGGTTTAGTTTTAACCTTTATCTTTAAATACATCCCTATGTATGGGGTTTTAATCGCATTTAAAGATTATAATCCCTTAAAAGGAATTTTAGGGAGTGATTGGATTGGTTTTTCTGAGTTTACAAAATTCATATCCTCTCCCAACTTTGGTATCTTGTTAGCCAATACTTTAAAATTAAGTATATATGGTTTATTGCTTGGCTTTTTACCACCAATCATTCTTGCTATTATGCTCAATCAACTCTTGAGTGAAAAAGTCAAAAAACGAATTCAGCTCATTTTATACGCACCAAACTTTATCTCAGTCGTTGTTATTGTCGGTATGATTTTCCTTTTCTTTTCAGTGGGAGGACCAATTAACAATTTTCTCTCTATGTTTGGAATCAAGGCTGACTTCTTGACAAATCCAGACTTCTTTAGACCTTTATACATCTTTAGTGGTATCTGGCAAGGAATGGGCTGGGCTTCAACGCTCTACACAGCAACATTAGTAAATGTAGATCCAGCCTTAGTAGAAGCAGCCCGATTGGATGGAGCTAATATCTTCCAACGAATCTGGCACATTGATATTCCAGCTCTTAAGCCTATTATGGTTATCCAATTTGTTTTAGCTGCAGGTGGAATTATGAATGTCGGTTATGAAAAAGCATTCTTAATGCAGACATCGTTAAATTTGCCAACTTCTGAAATTATCTCTACGTATGTCTATAAAGTTGGTCTTGTATCAGGAGACTATTCTTACTCAACAGCGGTTGGTTTGTTTAATGCAGTGATTAACGTAGTATTGCTTGTTGCAGTTAACCAAATCGTTAAACGCATGAATAATGGTGAAGGAATTTAAGGAGGGAAGCATGAAAAATTCGATTATGGATACCAAATTTGATAGACGTATCTTACTCTTAAATAAAATCATTATTGTCTTTATCGTTTTGATAACCTTACTTCCTTTACTTTATATCGTCGTAGCATCCTTTATGGATCCTAAGGTTCTGGTTAGTAGAGGGATTAGCTTTAATCCATCCGATTGGACGGTAGAAGGTTACCAGCGTGTATTCAGTGACCAATCTATTCTAAGAGGTTTTATCAATTCCCTGCTTTATTCTTTTGGCTTTGCAGCTTTAACAGTATTGCTATCTGTGTTTACAGCTTATCCTCTTTCCAAAAAAGATTTGGTAGGGCGCCGTTGGATTAACTACTTCTTGATTGTAACCATGTTCTTTGGTGGTGGTTTAGTCCCAACTTACTTGCTCGTAAAAGAATTGGGAATGCTAAATACTCCATGGGCTATCATTATTCCCGGTGCTGTCAATGTTTGGAATATTATTCTTGCTAGGGCTTATTTCCAAGGATTGCCTGAAGAATTGGTAGAAGCAGCCGTCATTGATGGTGCAAATGATTTACAGATTTTCTTCAAAATCATGCTTCCTCTTGCAAAACCAATTATGTTTGTTCTCTTCCTCTATGCTTTTGTAGGACAGTGGAACTCATACTTTGATGCAATGATTTATATCAAGGATCCAAACTTGGAACCATTGCAACTTGTACTTCGTAAAATTCTCATTCAAAGCCAACCAGGTCAAGATATGATTGGGGCACAAGCGGCTATGAATGAAATGAAACGTTTAGCTGAATTAATTAAATACGCAACTATTGTCATTTCCAGCTTGCCATTGATTGTTATGTATCCATTCTTCCAAAAATACTTTGATAAAGGAATTATGGCTGGTTCACTTAAAGGATAAAAAAAAGAAAAAATAAAAGGAGTTTTCTCATGAAATTCAAAACATTCTCAAAATCAGCAGTTTTGTTGACAGCTAGTTTAGCAGTACTTGCAGCCTGTGGCTCAAAAAATACAGCTTCAAGTCCAGATTATAAGTTGGAAGGTGTAACATTCCCGCTTCAAGAAAAGAAAACATTGAAGTTTATGACAGCTAGTTCACCGTTAGCTCCTAAAGACCCAAATGAAAAGTTAATTTTGCAACGTTTGGAGAAGGAAACTGGCGTTCATATTGACTGGACCAACTATCAATCCGACTTTGCAGAAAAACGTAACTTGGATATTTCTAGTGGTGATCTACCAGATGCTATCCACAACGACGGAGCTTCAGATGTGGACTTGATGAACTGGGCTAAAAAAGGTGTTATTATTCCAGTTGAAGATTTGATTGATAAATACATGCCAAATCTTAAGAAAATTTTGGATGAGAAACCAGAATACAAGGCCTTGATGACAGCACCTGATGGGCACATTTACTCATTCCCATGGATTGAAGAGCTTGGAGCGGGTAAAGAGTCTATTCATAGCGTCAACGATATGGCTTGGATTAACAAAGATTGGCTTAAGAAACTTGGTCTTGAAATGCCAAAAACTACTGATGATCTGATTAAAGTCCTAGAAGCTTTCAAAAACGGGGATCCAAATGGAAATGGAGAGGCTGATGAAATTCCATTTACATTTATTAGTGGTAACGGAAACGAAGATTTTAAATTCCTATTTGCTGCATTTGGTATAGGGGATAACGATGATCATTTAGTAGTTGGAAATGACGGTAAAGTTGACTTCACAGCAGATAACGACGACTATAAAGAAGGTGTGAAATTCATCCGTCAATTGCAAGAAAAAGGCTTGATCGATAAGGAAGCCTTCGAACATGATTGGAATAGTTACATTGCTAAAGGTCATGATCAGAAATTTGGTGTTTACTTTACATGGGATAAGAGTAATGTTACTGGAAGTAATGAAAGTTATGATGTTTTACCAGTACTTGCTGGACCAAGTGGTCAAAAACACGTAGCTCGTACAAACGGTATGGGATTTGCACGTGACAAGATGGTTATTACCAGTGTAAACAAAAACCTAGAATTGACAGCTAAATGGATTGATGCACAATACGCTCCACTCCAATCTGTGCAAAATAACTGGGGAACTTACGGAGATGACAAGCAACAAAATATCTTTGAATTTGACCAAGCAACTAACAGCCTCAAACACTTACCACTAAACGGAACTGCACCAGCAGAACTTCGTCAAAAGACTGAAGTAGGAGGACCACTAGCTATTCTAGATTCATACTATGGTAAAGTGACAACTATGCCAGATGATGCCAAATGGCGTTTGGATCTTATCAAAGAATATTATGTTCCTTACATGAGCAATGACAATAACTATCCAAGAGTCTTTATGACACAGGAAGATCTGGATAAGATTGCCCATATCGAAGCAGATATGAATGACTATATCTACCGTAAACGTGCTGAATGGATTGTAAATGGCAATATTGATGCTGAGTGGGATGATTACAAGAAAGAACTTGAAAAATACGGACTTTCTGATTACCTCGCTATTAAACAAAAATACTACGACCAATACCAAGCAAACAAAAACTAGAGGTTGATTATGGGAGATAAAAAATACACAGTAGAGAGGGCCAATCGTTTTATAGCAGAAAATAAACATCTTGTAAATACTCAATATAAGCCTGAAGAACATTTTTCAGCTGAGATTGGCTGGATCAATGATCCAAATGGATTTGTCTATTTTCGTGGAGAATACCATCTCTTTTATCAATTCTATCCTTATGATAGTGTTTGGGGGCCTATGCACTGGGGCCATGCTAAAAGTAAGGACTTGGTGACTTGGGAGCACTTGCCAGTGGCACTTGCTCCTGACCAAGATTATGACCGAAATGGTTGCTTCTCAGGCTCTGCCATTGTCAAGGATGATCGCCTCTGGCTCATGTATACTGGGCATATCGAAGAAGAAACAGGTGTTCGTCAAGTGCAAAATATAGCATTTTCAGACGACGGGATTCACTTTGAAAAGATTGAACAAAATCCAGTTGCAACTGGAGCAGACTTGCCAGATGAGTTGATTGTTGCTGATTTCCGTGATCCAAAACTCTTTGAAAAAGATGGGCGCTATTACTCCGTAGTAGCTGCCAAACACAAGGATAATGTGGGCTGTATCGTTCTACTAGGGTCCGATAACCTAGTAGAATGGCAGTTCGAATCCATCTTTTTAAAAGGGGTAGGACACCAAGGCTTTATGTGGGAATGCCCAGATTACTTTGAGTTAGATGGGAAAGATTGCCTTATTATGTCACCCATGCGTTATCAGCGTGAGGGAGACTCATATCATAACATCAACTCATCGGTTTTGTTTACGGGTAAGGTAGATTGGGGAGAAAAACGTTTTATCCCAGAATCAGTTCAAGAAATTGATCATGGACAAGACTTCTATGCGCCTCAAACATTGCTGGACGATCAAAATCGTCGTATCCTGATTGCTTGGATGCAGACATGGGGACGTACCCTTCCAACCCATGACCAAGAACACAAATGGGCATGTGCCATGACTTTACCTAGAATTCTAAGATTGGAAGATGGCAAACTAAGACAATTCCCTGTAAAAAAAGGCCAATATCAAATCCAAATAGATAAAGATTGTCATTACCACTTAGGAAATGATACAGATTATCTTGAATTTGGTTATGACAGTAATACGCAGCAAGTTTACATTGATCGTAGCCATCTTGTTCAAAAAATTCTAGGTGAAGAAGAACAGGACACTAGTCGACGGTATGTAGATATTGAAGCTAAAGAATTGGAAGTTGTTCTAGATAAAAATTCCATCGAGATTTTTGTCAATCAAGGTGAAGCAAGCTTGACAGCAACTTATTACTTAACAGTACCAGCGGAGCTATCACGAATCGATTAAAAATTAATACTCTTCGAAAATCTCTTCAAACCACGTCAGCGTCGCCTTACCGTACTCAAGTACAGCTTGCGGCTAGCTTCCTAGTTTGCTCTTTGATTTTCATTGAGTATAAGTTATTTCTCCTAAAGAAAAAGTTCTCTTTCTAGCAAAATGGAAAGAGAATTTTTTTTTCTAATTAAGCAGAGCAGATTTCTGTTTAAACAACTCAATTTTATCATTACAGTAATTGATTAAATCTTGTGCTTTTTCAAGTGTGTATCCTTTTTCAGATACAGATTTCACTTTCTTCTCATCAAAATAGTAGCCAGTCAAACCAGTGATTTCTTCTGATAATGTAAGATAGTAGCCTGTTTCAATTCCCTCGTCTAGATTTTTGGGAAATGACTTCATCAAGCGTCCGAAGAGAGACTTTTTCGTCTTTTCATCACTGGAATCACTCCCCAAGTTGGTTGAAATCAAACCTGGATGGTAGGCATTGATGGTGATGTTTGAACCTTTTAAAAAGAAGTCTCTTGCCAGATAACGTGTCATCCAAATGGTATAGAGTTTGGAATTATTATAGGCCAATCTGGGATTATAGTTGTTCTCAAATCCAAAGTCTAAATCCTTGACCTTGGCAAAATGATGCATATAGGAAGAAGTATTAATGACACGGCCGTCAGACGCTTTTTCTAACAAGGAACTTAGCTCAGTTGTTAATATATAGGTAACCAGAACAGATAGCATAAAAGTCAACTCGACATTTTCAGTACTCGCTTTTCGTTCTTTCCCTGTATAAAGGCCTGCATTGTTAAACAAGACATCAATACTTTGAAAGTCTCGCTTGATTTCCTCCAGAAATCGATAAACATCGTCTAATTTGGAAAAATCTGCAAGGTAGCTAGAAACTCTGCCTCTCAAGGAAACTGCCCGAACCTCTTGAAGCGCCAGCTCAAGTTTTTGAGGATTTCGACCATGGAGGATGACATGATGGCCTTCACTGGCCAATTTCTTTGCCAAATGTTTACCAATACCGTCAGTAGCACCTGTAATCAGAATTGTTTTGACCATATTAGTTCTCTAAGAAAGCTTTTAATTCTTTTGAAAATTCGTCTGCATATTGGAAAATCGAACCGTGGCCAGCATTTGGATAGATGATCAGCTTACTATCTTTTATTTTCTCATGCATATCATAAGAATTTTCCGTTGGAACCTGCATATCCTTATCACCATTGACGATTAAGGTTGGTTGGGTGATGAATTGAAGGTCGTCCTGCGAATCTTTTCCCCAACGTTTAATAGCTTTGAGTTGAGTTAGGAATCCTGGTAGGTTCATGTCTTTATCCGCAAATTCCTTTCTTCTCATCCCCATTCGTCCTAGGACTTTCAAAGCTTCAATTTTCCCTTGTTCATCATGATTATAGAAGATATAGCGTTTAGGATCGATGCGCTCGAGTCCAGCTTTAAACATATAGTTAAAGGTTTTCCCTGTTACCTTATCGACCTCTTTTCCACCTCGAGGTCCTGTTCCAGCCAAGATTAAACGATTGACTAGAGTAGGCTTGATTCGGATGATTTCTTGGGCAATCATACCTCCCATAGAAAGACCGAGAAGATTGATTTTATCGTAACCAAGCGCTTTTACAAAGTCAATTGTCTGCTTAGCCATTCCAGGAATCGTCGAAGCAACTTTGCCCTGACTAGCTCCAACACCAGGAAGATCGACTACAATGACATGGTGCTTTTCAGCAATCAAGTCCAAGAGTTTAGGGTCCCAGTTATCGAGAGTTGCTGCCAAATGGACCAGCATCAGAAGAGGTAGTTTTGATTTGCCTTTACTAAGTTCGCGATAAGCGATTTTGTTTCCGTCGACTGTGATGTATTGATTTTTTGTAGTAAGATATGACATTGTGTTTTCCTTTTTATTTTTTAAAGCTGAGGACTGTTTTTCCACGTGAGCGACCATTAGCGACTTTGTCTAATGCGCTATTTACCTGTTCAAATGGGTAAACTGTATCGATAGAGGGTTTGATGTCTAATTTACTAAAGAGGTCAGCTACCTCTTGTAATTGAGCGCCATTGCTTTCCACAAAGATAAAATGGTAATGGACACTATATTTTTCCGCCATTTTATCAAATTTGCGACCGGCTAAGCCAAGAATAATTTGTTTCCATTTTGGTAGATTCATGCGTTTGGCAAAGGCACCGTTTGGCATGGCACGAAGTGAAACAAGATGACCACCTTTTTTCATGATAGACATTTGTTTTTCAGTTTCAGCACCCCCAAGAGTATCGAGGACATAATCCACCTGACTAACAGTTTTTGTATAATCCTCTGTTTTGTAATCGATAAATCTATCTGCTCCTAGTTTCAACACACGCTCAGCACTATCTCCAGAACCGTTGGTAATGACCTTCAAACCTTTGGCTTTGGCAATCGGAATGGCCATTCCACCGACACCTCCAGTACCACCAGAAATAAAGATCGTTTTCCCAGCTTGAGCGCCCATGAGGTCAAGAGCCTGCATGATTGTCAAGGCAGTCAAAGGTACAGTAGCGGCTTCCTCATCTGATAGATAGTCTGGAACCTTGGCTAAGGCTTGGCTATCGACAGCTACGTATTCTGCAAAGGCGCCGATATGATCAAGTGGCAGACGGCCAAAGACACGATTTCCTACCTGAAAGTTGTCAACTTTCTTGCCAATGCTTTCAACGATCCCAACGACCTCATTACCAGCAGTTTGAGGAAGTTGGTAAGGAACAATCATCTTGACCTCACCACGAGAGATCATGTTATCAAGAGGATTAACCCCAGCAGCGGTGACTTTGACCAAGACTTGTTTGTCTGTAATACTTGGTTTAGCGATTTCTGTGATGTTCAGTGTGATATTATTTTTGTTATAAGTAGTGTGTTGTGCGACTTTCATATGTTTTCTCTTTTCTTTTTTAATACGACTAATCATACTTGTATCTAATACAAGTATATGTTATTTCCAGTAAAAACTGACTTGACTTGCTATCAAATCAGTTTCGGACTTGTTTGGCTTGTTTATATAGATTGTCAATGACATCTTCTAAAGTTTGATTTGCTAATTCCTTCTCTAATTGAGATTCGGCACTAGCGAAAAGCGGTGAAACTGCTCCTTGGATATGTTTTCCAACGGGACAATCGGGATTACTATTTTGATGAACAGGAAATAAACTAATATGATTGATTTCTTGAGTAGCATAGTAGATCTCTAGTAAAGTCATTTTCTTTGGAGACTTACTGAGTTGATAGCCTATTTTTCCTTGCTGGGAATGAATCAAATCTGCGTTTTTCAACAAGGCAATCACCTTTCGAATGTAACTAGCGTTAGTCCCAACACTAATAGCTAGTGCTTGAGAACTTAATGTTTCCTTGCTTTCACTAATCATTGTTAAGATATGCAAAGCAACTGAGAATTTTGTATCCATCTGAACTCCTTTTTTGGTAATCTTGTATCAGATACAAGAACAAGTATATCATAAATTAAAAGAAAAGCAAGACTTTTGTTTTAAATTTTTTTGAAGAGTGTCATCATATCAGATTTGTTTGGAAAGGGTGTTCACAAAATTATATCTTTACTATCCATTGATAGAACAAAAGTAGAACAGATACGAAAAAAAGCCTTATTACAAGGCTTTTCCTGTTGTATTAGATGCCCCCTACATGGATTTGTAAGAACTTTTCATATTGAAAATAAACAAAAATGTTGAAATATAGCTGATTTTAGGGAAATACTTTTAGGTGTTTTCAATGTCAGGATTTAAAAATGGGGCAAAAGTGGGGCAAAAACGAATGACTCGTATTTGGTTTGAAAACCTATAATACCTAATGATTATGCTATTCTAGATATATAGTTTTGTTATAAATAAATGTCAGTGCGAGTTCAAATCGGAGGATAAAATGGAAAAACAAATTAATGAAAAAAAGCCTTGGTTCCCAAAGCTTTTTTATGTTATAAACTCATTAAAAGAGCCCCCAGTTAGATTTGGAATATTTTTTATTCTGTGTCATATAAAAATAAATAAAATGAATGGCTATAGCTAGAGCTAAAATGGTTGTTATACTCACTACTATTATAGGATTAGAAGCAAAGATTAAAGAGAGAATCAAGGCAGCCAGATAGAGTGTCGCTTGGACACAGTAGTAACTTTTCGAATAGCGAAGATAGTGTTTGTTATGGGGCCCATTTACTAGGACAGCAGCTTGAAAGAGGCCAAATCCGATATAAGAGAAGCTGGTTGCAAAGAGACGATTAGCTTCAGGATTCAGAAGAAAACTCATCGATACAGTCATCATCATAAGCCCAATGAAAATAGGATAGTGACTGTAAATTAGAAATAGCCCCTTTTGATTAGATTTTTCATCAATAGCATGGTCGAATTGACCAAAATAAAACAAGAACAGAGAAATCATAATAATGAAATAAAGAACCGAATAAATCGAGAAATTCTCGATTGTAAAGAAGTTAGCTAGCTCCGTAATCATCTCTCCAAACATAATAATGACAAGAAGGGAGATGCGCTCGATTAAATGGGGGAGATTTACCTGGTAATGCTTATCTTTATTAAGCAAGATACTTGGCATAATAAATGTTAGCAGAATACTAGCAAATAAGACAGAGACTCCAACGTAAATAGGAAGAAGAGCTGCTAAATAGACTCCTAAACTTCCTAGACCTGTTATCCATAGAAAACCTTTGATACTTTCCCGATGAACATCATCGGTTGATTTTCTAAAAAATTCAACCAAATATTGAAAAAATAAGGTAAGGGTTAATGTACCAATAGCCCAACAGAGATAATGAAAATATTGTTGCCAATCAGGTCCAATCATATTGGCTATAAAGAGTAAAATTCCCATTTTGATAAACATGATTACTATGTTAAATAAAGAGTTCTTTCCATAGCGATTGGTATAATCGGTTTGAATCATCCAGGAATCGATGAGAAGCAAAGAAGCAATGAAAAAATCAAGGAAAGAATTCCAAGTCAAAATACCGTTATGAAGATGGTCAATTAAAGTAGTTACTTTTGAAACTGCAAAAACAAAAACTAAGTCATAAAAAAGTTCTGAAAATTCTACACGTTTATGTTTAATAAGAGTTGTCATCTTAAGACCTTTCTATTTTAGAAGTACAATTTATTATAACAGAAAATGGTAATGAGAGAAAAGGATATGCTTAAATAACTTTATGTGGCGCGAATGAACTGCGCCACAAAAGTTAGGTTTTTTCTGTCTAACTTTTGGGGTGCAGTTCAGAAGGGGTGTTTTTTCTATCGTTTTTTAGTGCTAAGACTACACAAAAAAGCCTTGATTCCAAGGCTTTTTCCTGTTGATTTAGATGCCCCCTACAGGGATTTGGAAAGGACTTTCATATTGAGAGCAATTAAAAATATTGAAATATAAGTGATTTTAGGTATTTTCAATGTCATGATTTAAAAATGGGACAAAAGTGGGGCAAAAACCATACAGATTCTAAACTGTATGGTTCTTTTTTTATCTAACCAAGAAAGGTTAAAACTTATTAAAACAAATGCAATCAACTGTTGAAAACTTTTTAGTCCGTGTAATATAAAAACAAGTAAAAAGTTGAACTATAGGGAATATTGTGTCATAATAGGTAATAGATGAATAATTAATAGATTGGAAATAATGCTTTCTTACCTTAACAAGTTGAATTGGTTATACATTTTTTCGTCGCAATTGTGTCTATCTCTCGAGTTTAGCTAGTTTTTATAAGCTCTGGTTTCTAATCAATATAACAAATTTTAGAAGTGCATAAGACAAGATGGTGACATTACTACAGTCATTTCTAGTCACCATATGTTGCTGGCACAGGCTGTTTGTAGTGTTGGCTATTTACTAGTCAGTTTAATCGGAGTGTTTAATTTTTATTGTTGAAAGGTTTTTATATGGCGAATATTCTATCTTTAGGTCTGACAGGTAAGAAATTACTTGCTCAGGGGTTCTTGTTTGTTCTGCTAGGTCTCATCTTGATGGTCACGGGGACTTGGTTGCCAGTAAAGGTTATTCGACTGGTTCTGTTTTTAGCTTGGATAGCAACGGTCTTAGATTTAGTATTACGTATTTTCAAAAAAAGTCAGTCAACGGACACCTTGGGAGTTGCACTGGTTAAATTGTTAGTGCTGGGATATTTGCTTGGCTCCAATCTTGCGACGGATGTGCCGATTTATATTTTGGCTCTTGTGATTGGAGTTTATCAGATTTTTCATGCTAGTATTAACCTTGTCACCTATGTTCTCTACCGCAAAAACAAAATTCGACCTCGTTTTCGTCTCTTACTAGATGGACTCGTACTAGTTTTTCTTGGTGGGACTAGTCTTTTGTCCTCTACAGGAAATTCTGTCTTTCAACTCTTTGTATTAGGGGCTTATTTTTTCCTTTATGGTGTGTCCAATATCCGTGATGGTTTCTTGTTTGAGGAGGAAATTGGGAAAAACCATCTCAAACGTCGCATTAGAATTAGCTTACCTATTGTCCTAGCCGCTCTCATCCCTGCAAGAACTTTAGCAAAAATCAACAAATTCATGCAGGAAAATGCTGATGAGAGAGAGGATATCCATCTTGGAATGGTGAAGTCTGGTAAGACAGCGGAGCTTGAAATTTTTGTTCATACAGCTGAGACCTCTCTGTTTTCGGCAATTGGTCATGTGGATATCTGCTATCAAGGCCGTGTTATTTCTTATGGCAACTATGATCCGTCTTCTGAGACCTTATTTGGCATGGTAGGAGATGGTGTCTTATATTTCTGTGATCGTGACAAGTACATTGACCTATGTAAACGTGAGAGTCAAAAAACGCTTTTTGGTTATGGGATAGATTTGACGCCTGAAATGGAAAAAGCAGTTCAGAAAAAGTTGGCTGAATTGAAACAACTGACGATTCCATGGGAGCCAAGTGCAGATAAAATCATGACAGGTGATGGTAAGGAAGACTACACCTACGCTTATAAAATCAGACATGAGACAGATGGGGAACTTTATAAATTTATCAAATCTAAGTTTAAATCCTACTTTGTCTTATCTACAAACTGTGTGCTCTTGGCTGATACCATAGTCGGTCAGGCTGGCACCGATATCCTCTCACCCAAAGGATTTATCGCTCCAGGAACTTACCAAGCCTACCTTAATCGAGAGTTTGAAAAACCAAATAGTATAGTCGTATCTAAACATGTTTATTAAGGAGAATTTATGAACTTAGTAAAAAAATACACCCCGTTAATACTTTTTATAGGGCTGGTTGCTCTTGTAATTCTGAATGCATCGAGCTTTATATCAGGAGCAATCTCTCTCTTTGATGTAATATCAACCTTGATTTATGGTGCTGTTATTGCTTTTGTGCTTAATGTTCCTATGAAAAAAATTGAACAGTACTTAGTTAAATTGAAGGTAAAGGCAGAGTTGCGTCGTCCGATTGCCATGGTACTTGTTTTCCTAGCTCTTATCTTAATCGTGATTGCTCTTTTGGTTTTGGTGCTGCCAACCCTAGCCCAGACTATTAGTCAGCTGGGAACAGTCCTTTCAACAGTCCTTACTCAACTTGGGAAATTGCTAGGCAGCTCGGAATTTGTAACCAAAGACATGTTGTCAACTATCGTATCAGGCATACAGGGACAATCTAGTTCTATTAGCCAAGCTTTGATAGGTTTTTTATCAGGTCTGACTAGTAATATCGGCAATATTTTTTCAAGTTTGATGAATGCCTTTTTGATTATAGTCTTCACCTTTTTATTTTTATCCAGTAAGGAACATTTGGCAGCGATGACGAGTCGACTTCTAAAAGTTTTTCTTCCAGAGAAGGTGGTGATAAAGTTGACTTACATTGGACAAGTAGCACTAGAGACTTATGACCAATTTTTGATGAGTCAGCTGATTGAAGCAGTTATCATAGGAGTTATGATAGCGGTTGGTTACAGCGTGTTTGGGATACCCTATGGAGTAATGACAGGTATCTTTGCAGGAGTGCTATCGTTCATTCCTTATGTAGGGCCTATGATTGCTTGTGTTGTGGGAGCGATTTTTATCTTCACAGTGAGTCCTACTCAAGCCTTACTTTCTCTTCTTCTATATCAAATCATACAACTGATTGAGGGAAATCTTATCTATCCCAAAGTTGTGGGTCAATCTATTGGCTTACCAGCCCTTTTCACGCTTGCGGCTGCTAGTATCGGAGGGAATCTTTTCGGACTACTTGGAATGATATTCTTTACCCCCGTATTTGCTGTTATCTATCGACTGGTTAAAGAATTTGTCGTTGCAAAGGAAAATCAGGTAGATTAAGAAAAACTAAATTTAATAAGATATACTGAGAAGAGAGTGAGAGATTCTCTTCTCTTTTATTTTTAAATACTTTTCTACAAAAAGCTATTAGACGTTAAAAAAAGCCTTGGTTTCAAGGCTTATTTCTGTTGATTTAGATGTGCCCCCTGCAGGGCTCGAACCTGCGCCCCATAGCTTAAGAGTCTACTGCTCTACCAACTGAGCTAAGGAGGCAACAGAAAAAGCTGAGAATGTAACTTCCCAGCTATTTTAATATGCCCAAAATGGCAGCTAGATTATTTACGAAAGGCATCAAGGATATAGGTGAAACCAACAATTAAAAATGCAAAGGCAACGACATAAACGACAAAGACACTTGTAGCTACTGGATTGAACAAAATCACTAGACCTAGTAAAAATGCAAGCAACGCTATCCACATGATATGGTTGCCAATAATAGGGAAAATCAATCCCAGACGATTGCCTTTAAAGAAAACTATAATGGCTTCTACAATTAACCAAATTCCTAAAATAGTTGGAATGACAACTGGCAGCGTCACAAAGCCATAGGCAACGAGGTAAAGAGCTAAGAGAAGATTAACAATCCCTTGGAAAAGATGAGCTGGTGAGCGAAGCTCTTTTGGTACAGAGAAATAGCCTAAAATAGCTGCTATAGAAGAAACCAGTAAACCAAATGCAATCCACCAGCTGTAAACAACAAGATTAGCTACTGGGTTTGTAAATAGGAAAAGTCCTAAAAGGACAAAAACAACTCCTGCAAGGAATAGCGATAAACGATTAGAAAATTTCATTTCAATACCCCCTATATAGTATAGTATAGTTTGATAATAAAAATATTATACACCTTTTTAGAGGAAATATCAATAAACAAAATGGAAAATTTGGAAGTTTCAGTCTGATTTATGAAAAGAAAATCAGTTTTTATTATTTTGAAAATAAAAAGAGAAGATAAAATTTGTCTTCTCTACATGAAAATATTGTATGGCATCAAAGCAAAAGTAACTGGCTTTACACTATTTGTAAAGATGTAATTTGATTCAAAAAGAAAAGATAGATTTAAAATGTGGGACAAATGATGGGGTAAATCAGTTATAGACAAGCAAAAAAAGCCTTGATTTACAAGGCTTTTTCCTGTTGTATTTAGATGCCCCCTACAGGGATCGAACCTGTGACCCACGGATTAAGAGTCCGCTGCTCTGCCAGCTGAGCTAAGGAGGCAAAGAAAAAAGCTGTATTGGTGCCGAAACTTCACGGTTTGTATTGAACCCGCGCAATTAAGCAGGTGGGCAACTCGCTCTAACTGAAGCTGTTTCCGTGTGAGACGGCCTACATGCTGTTAGAAGACTTTTGTTTCCCTAATAATACAAAAAATAGTCGGTCAACACTTAAGTGTGAAGTCGTACACCACAGCGTTTCTATGTTTATATGATACCACTTTTTCAAAAAAAATCAAGAGGAAAGTGCAATTTTTTGAAAAGGATTTCAGATTTTTCGTAAACGGTCGATAGCTTCCTTTCTTTGAGCCAAAGCTCGTTCATATTTACCAGTATCTTCTGCTTGGAAATAGTGATGATTGCGGATTTTTTCTGGCAGATAGTCTTGCTTGACCCAATTTCCAGGATAGTTGTGTGGATAGAGATAGTCTTGGGCATTCCCCAGTTCCTTGCTTCCACTGTAGTGCCCATCACGCAGGTGTCGCGGAATAGGCAAGTGCCCTGATGTTTTGAGGTCAGCAAGTGCCTTGTCCATAGCCACGTATGCTGAGTTGGATTTTGGAGAAAGGGCCAAATCAATCACGACATTGGCAATGAGGATGCGAGCTTCGGGAAAACCAATCTTTTGGGCAGCATCCAGAGCAGTCACAGTGTGAATCTGGGCTTCAGGATTGGCCAAACCGATATCTTCATAAGCGATAACAGTCAAACGACGAGCGAGACTTGGCAAATCACCAGCCTCAATCAAGCGAGCAGCATAGTGAAGACTGGCATCGACATCCGAACCTCGTATGGACTTTTGCAGGGCTGAGAGTACGTCATAATGTCCATCCCCATCCTTATCCATGGTGATGTAGCTCCGTTGTAGGCTATTTTCCATGACATCAAGGGTGATATGGCGGATGCCCTCGTCATTTTCAGGGGTAGAAAGAACTGCCAAATCCAGTGAGTTGAAGGCAGAACGAAGGTCTCCGTTTGTAGAGGATGCGATGAAATCCATCGCATCCTCATCTAGTTCTACTGGAAAATCAAAACCACGCTCAGGGTTACTTAGAGCTATCTGAAGAGCCTCTTTGACGTCTTGGTTAGACAGAGGTTCCAACTCAAAAATTTGAACACGGCTACGAATGGCAGGAGTGACAGAGAAGAAAGGATTTTCAGTCGTAGCGCCAATCATGATGACCAGTCCACTTTCCAAGAGTGGAAGTAGAAAGTCTTGCTTGGTCTTGTCTAGACGATGAATTTCGTCTAGTAATAGGACGAGACCACCAGAAAATTTAGCCTCTTCCGCGATTTCTTGCAGTCGCTTTTTACTATCAACTGTCGCATTGAAAGTTCGAAAGGCATACTTAGTAGTCCCAGCGATGGCTGAAGCAATACTGGTCTTGCCGATTCCAGGAGGTCCATATAGAATCATGGAGGACAGGCGGTTGGCTTCCACCATGCGACGGATGATTTTTCCTTGTCCGACCAGATGTTCCTGACCGATGACCTGATCGATGGTTTTAGGGCGCATGCGAAGTGCGAGATTGTCTGGCATAGCAGTCCTTTCTAGCGTGGATTTTCTGATGTATATGTGGTAAGATGGTAGTATCTATTTTAGCATATTTCCGAGCAATCGGGGCGATTAAAGAGTCGCATAGAAAGAGGACAAAATGGCAACATATGGATTTTTAGATGTTTTAGAGGAAGAGTTGGAGAAGAATTTTCCCTTTGACTTTGAGATTAGTTGGGACAAGCGCAACCACGCGGTTGAAGTGAGTTTTCTATTGGAAGCGCAAAACGCTACAGGTGTGGAGATGGTGGATGAGGACGGAGAGGTTTCGTCAGATGACATTCTCTTTGAAGAAGCAGTTCTTTTCTACAATCCTGCTAAATCAACAGTCAATGCAGAAGACTATTTGACTGTCATCCCTTACTTGCCTAAAAAAGGATTTTCCCGCGAATTCTTAGCTTATTTTGCGCTATTCCTCAAAGATACTGCCGAGGTTGGACTAGATGCCCTCATGGACTTTTTGGAAGACCCAGAAGCAGATGAATTCGTCATGGAATGGAACCAAGAAGTCTTTGAAGAAGGAAAAGTAGGCTTGGAAGAGGGAGAATTTTATCCTTATCCGAGATATTAGGAGTTGGTTGGAGATTTTATGAAGAAAATTGGGATTTATTTGGTTTATGTGCTAGCTGTTGTCTTTATTATGCTAGCTTTTGCTTGTGGAACCATCGCATTTGCAGAGTTGGGCTATTCTGCATTATTAGTTTTTAGTTTTGGTTATGCTTTTGCTTTTCTAAGCATGTATGTAATCTTGATTCTTCATGAGCTTGGTCATGCATTTTGTGGTTATCTGACAGGCTATCGTCTGGTGGCTTTTGGATTAGGGAACTTTCTTTTAACCAAAAAGTCAGGAAGGCTTCATCTTAGTCGAACAGCAGTTATAAAAAATGTTGGTGCTCAGTATATTGGATTGAAAGAAGATGAAAGCGATCAAAGAATCATCCTGATGCTTTCAGGAGGCTTGATGGTTCATCTCAGCTTGATATTATTGGCGATAGTGTTTGGATTTTTGACAAGAAGCTGGTATTTTGCAGGGACTTGGATTTTTCTTAATTTGTCTTTCTTCCTAAATAACATTTTGCCAGTCGGCATCACCGATGGAGCGAAAATTTGGGAATTGCTACAACACCCTGAAAATACCAAATACGCCTACCTAATGTTGAGGCATTCTGCCCAGACCTTGCTAGCTCCTCAAGAATATGATTTAAAAGACTTTATCATGTCTGTTGATGAGGATGTGAGAGGAAGTTTTGCAGAAAGTGTTCGGACTCTTCAGGGATTGGTATTCATATTGGATGATAATATAGAGCTTGCAAAGCAACAGTTTCAGTCTGTGTTAGAGAAAACAGATAATCCAATGTCTAAAACTAGTTCTCAATTATACCTTCTTCAAGTTGCTCTGATGGAAGGAGATAATAAGAATGCGGAAGAATATGCAAGTATTCGAGGGGTCAAATCCTTTTTATCTATAAAAACAGCAGATATGCAGGTCATTCAAGCTTGGTATCAATTTAAAGTAAAGAAAGATGTAGTTCAAACTCACAAGGCTATGAAGCTTGCTAGACAGAAAATGAATAGCAGCCGGATGTTACGGGATGAGAAAAGCTATTATCAAAACTGGTTAGCCGAGCTGGAAAAGGAATTAACCGAAGGAGTCTAATATGGAACTAGAAATTTCTGATTTCACAGGCTGCAAGATTGCTTTGTTTTGTGGGGATAAGCTCTTGACTATCTTACGCGATGATAAGGCAAGCATTCCCTGGCCCAATATGTGGGAACTGCCCGGTGGTGGACGCGAAGGTAATGAAAGTCCTTTTGAGTGTGCGGCGCGTGAAGTTTATGAAGAGCTGGGAATTCATCTGACTAAAGATTGTCTGCTTTGGAGTAGGGTTTATCCAAGTATGCTTTTTGCAGACAAACAGTCTGTTTTTCTAGTCGGTGAGTTGACACCGGACCAGTTTGACAGTATCGTATTTGGCGACGAAGGACAGGGCTATCAGTTGATGCATGTTGAGGAGTTTCTTAGTTCCAGTCAAGTTGTACCTCAGTTGCAAGAGAGATTAAAAGATTATTTAAAAGTAAGTGATTAGAAAGGATGGTTCGGTTAAATTTCTAAACTGAACCCGCCCTAAACACTGTGCCAAAAAGATAAACTTCTCTTAGACACAAGCGTCTTCAGAGAATTTCCTATTTTGGCTTTGTGTTTTACGGGCTTGGTATCTTAATAATGGAAACATGGCAAGAGTTAAAAGTTACAGTTAAGCGTGAGGGAGAGGAGTTAGTCTCTAATCTCTTGATTGAGCTGGGTGCCCAGGGTGTTGCGATTGAAGACAGTATGGACTATGTGGGCAACGTCAATCGTTTCGGTGAAATTTTCCCTGAGGTCGAGCAGCAAGAAGAAATCGTAGTGACAGCCTATTACCCTGATACGGTTGATGTAGCAACGGTTGAGTCAGATTTGCAGGCTCGTCTAGCAGAATTGACAGATTTTATGGATTTGGGTGAAGTCAAGATGGGGACGACTGCCTTGGCTGAGGAAGACTGGGCAGACAACTGGAAGAAATACTATGAACCTGCTCGCATCACTCATGATTTGACCATCGTGCCGTCGTGGACAGACTATGAGGCGACTGCTGGGGAAAAGATTATCAAGCTGGATCCTGGCATGGCTTTTGGTACGGGGACCCATCCAACCACTAAGATGAGCCTCTTTGCCTTGGAGCAGGTTCTTCGTGGTGGGGAAACAGTGCTAGATGTGGGGACTGGATCAGGCGTCCTCTCTATTGCTAGCTCGCTACTGGGTGCTAAGGAAATTTTCGCCTACGACCTAGATGATGTAGCGGTTCGTGTGGCTCAGGAAAATATTGAGCTCAACCCTGGCATGGAAAACATCCATGTAGCTGCAGGTGATTTGCTTAAGGGGGTTGAGATTGAGGCAGATGTCATTGTGGCTAATATCTTGGCGGATATTCTCATTCATCTGACAGATGATGCTTATCGATTGGTCAAGGATGAAGGCTACCTCATCATGAGTGGGATTATCAAGGACAAGTGGGACATGGTGCGCAAGTCGGCTGAGTCAGCTGGATTTTTCCTCGAAACTCACATGGTTCAAGGGGAATGGAATGCCTGTGTCTTTAAGAAAACCAAGGATATTTCCGGTGTGATTGGAGGCTAGCATGCAGCAGTATTTTGTAAAAGGTAATGCTACCTCGCCAGTCATCATCGAGGATAAGGAAACCAGCAAGCATATGTTTCAGGTAATGCGCTTGAAAGAAGATGATGAGGTTACTTTGGTCTTTGATGATGGAGTCAAGCGTTTGGCGCATGTGCTGGATGTGGAAGCTCGTCAGTTTGAGTTGGTCCAAGAACTAGATGACAATGTGGAACTGCCCGTTCAAGTAACCATCGCATCTGGATTTCCCAAGGGAGACAAGCTGGAGTTTATCACTCAAAAAGTAACCGAACTCGGAGCTAGTCAAATCTGGGCCTTCCCAGCAGACTGGTCAGTTGCCAAGTGGGATGGCAAGAAATTGGGTAAAAAGGTTGAAAAACTAGAAAAAATTGCCCTTGGAGCAGCAGAACAAAGCAAGCGTAATTTGGTCCCAAGTATCAAGCTTTTTGAGAAGAAAGGAGATTTTCTAGCCCAACTTGACCAATTTGACCGCATTGTAGTGGCTTATGAAGAGTCGGCAAAAGAAGGAGAAGCCGCTGCGCTTTTACAAGCAGTTAATGGACTCGAGAAGGGAGCTAAATTGCTCTTTATCTTTGGTCCAGAAGGTGGTCTGTCACCTGCAGAAATCGAAAGTTTTGAAGCTAAGGGAGCAGTCTTGGCAGGTCTTGGTCCTCGTATTTTGCGAGCAGAAACAGCACCGCTTTACGCCTTATCAGCCCTTAGTGTTTTATTAGAATTAGAGAAATAAGAGGAAGAAAATGGAACAAAAACACCGTTCAGAATTTCCAGAGAAGGAACTTTGGGATTTAACAGCCCTATACCAAGACCGTGAGGATTTCTTGCGTGCAATCGAGAAAGCTCGCGAAGACATCAACCAGTTTAGTCGTAATTACAAGGGGAATCTTCATACTTTTGAGGATTTTGAAAAGGCTTTTGCGGAACTGGAGCAAATCTACATTCAGATGAGCCATATTGGTAACTATGGCTTTATGCCTCAGACGACAGACTATAGCAATGACGAATTTGCCAACATTGCCCAAGCTGGGATGGAATTTGAAACAGATGCTAGCGTAGTCTTGACCTTCTTTGACGATGCCTTGGTGGAAGCTGATGAGGAAGTCTTGGATCGTTTGGGTGAATTACCTCATTTGACGGCGGCTATTCGTCAGGCAAAAATCAAAAAAGCCCACTATCTAGGGGCTGATGTGGAGAAGGCCTTGACCAATCTCGGTGAAGTTTTCTACAGTCCACAGGACATTTACACTAAGATGCGAGCTGGGGATTTTGAAATGGCCGACTTTGAAGTCAATGGCAAGACCTACAAAAACAGCTTTGTGACCTATGAGAATTTCTACCAAAACCACGAGGATGCTGAGGTTCGTGAGAAATCTTTCCGTTCCTTCTCAGAAGGTCTTCGTAAGCACCAAAATACGGCTGCAGCAGCCTATCTAGCCCAAGTCAAGTCTGAAAAACTATTGGCAGATATGAAGGGTTACGACTCTGTCTTTGATTACCTTCTGGCTGAGCAAGAAGTGGACCGTGCTATGTTTGATCGTCAGATTGACCTCATCATGAAGGATTTTGCGCCCGTTGCTCAGAGATACCTCAAGCATGTTGCCAAAGTAAATGGTCTTGAAAAGATGACCTTTGCAGATTGGAAATTGGACTTGGATAGCGCCCTAAATCCTCAAGTGACTATTGACGACGCCTATGATTTGGTCATGAAGTCGGTAGAACCTTTGGGGAAAGAATATTGTCAAGAAGTTGCTCGCTATCAAGAAGAGCGCTGGGTGGACTTTGCTGCCAATAGTGGCAAGGATTCTGGCGGTTATGCGGCGGATCCATATCGCGTGCACCCTTATGTCCTCATGAGCTGGACAGGTCGTTTGAGTGATGTCTATACTTTGATTCATGAAATCGGGCATTCTGGTCAATTCATCTTTTCAGATAATCACCAAAGCTACTTTAATGCCCACATGTCGACCTACTATGTTGAAGCACCGTCAACTTTCAATGAGTTGCTTCTCAGTGATTACTTGGAACACCAATCTGACGACCCACGTCAAAAACGCTTCGCTCTTGCTCACCGCTTGACAGACACCTACTTCCATAACTTTATTACCCACCTTTTGGAAGCAGCCTTCCAGCGTAAGGTGTATACATTGATTGAAGAAGGGGAGACCTTTGGAGCAAGCAAACTCAACAGTATTATGAAGGAAGTTTTGACAGATTTCTGGGGAGATGCTATTGAAATTGACGACGATGCGGCTCTGACTTGGATGCGCCAAGCTCACTACTATATGGGCTTGTATAGTTACACTTACTCAGCAGGACTAGTTATCTCGACTGCTGGTTACCTTCATCTAAAAAATTCAGAAACTGGAGCTGAAGACTGGCTCAAACTTCTCAAATCAGGTGGTAGCAAGACACCGCTTGAGTCAGCTATGATTATCGGAGCAGATATTTCAACAGACAAACCACTCCGTGATACAATCCAATTCTTGTCAGACACAGTTGATCAGATCATCGCCTACAGTGCCCAGTTGGGAGAGTAAATTAAAAGAGTCTGGGATAAAAGTCTAACCTTAAATATAAAAAACGAACAAAACGAGTTATCTGACACTCAGAATTCTGTCTTGTTCGCTTTTTTCTAATCTATTAATTTAAAAATTTAGAATAAAGAATTCCTAAAATCAAAATTTTTTGTCCTGGCCTCTTAAATTATCCCCAAAAGCTATCTTCTTCAGCTTGATCTGAAGAGAAGAGCCAAACTTCTTTGATTTTTCCGTCTTCAATGCGGAAGAGGTCAATCCCGTTCATATTGAGTTCAGTACCATCAGCACGTGTTCCAAGAAAAGTAACATTGGCTGCGATTAAATCCTTATTGTCAGAAACCCAATTTGTTATCACCTTAAAGGTTCCACTAGTTTTCTCAGCAAATGTAGCCAGGTGAGTTCCTAGCTTGTCCTTACCACCAACTGAACCAGATATACTATGAGTACCAGGTTGATGCCAGATAATATCGTCTGCCATCGTTTCAAAGACACTGGGAAAGTCACCAGCAATTAAAGCTTGGTTATAAGCATTGAAAATTTCTAAGTTTGTTGACATATATATTCTCCATTTCTTTTTTATGATATAATTGTAACAGTTACAAACAAAAAAACAAGTAGATACTTTTTCGATAGCTAGTATCAAAAGTAGTACTATTATTGATACTAAAAGATAAATTTTTTTTAAAAAATAGAAAGAGGATATTTTATGACAAATAAAGTGAGTGAGTATGGTATTTGTCCATTTGCGACAACGCAGAGGGTTTTAACGGGGAAATGGGCACTGGTAATCATTTATCAGTTGAGTACGGGTACTAAACGATTTAAAGAATTGCAAAGATTATTGCCTGGGATTACTCAAACTATTTTGACCCGTCATCTCCGTCAATTAGAAAAGGATAAGATTGTTCAACGAAAGGTCTATGCCGAAGTTCCACCACGAGTTGAGTACAGCTTAACTGAAATGGGGCAGGAATTTAGAGTTGTTTTAGATGCTGTAGAGAAATGGGGTCTAGATTATATCAAGTTGCTAGAAATGTAGAGGTATTGACCATGTATCAAGAGTTACTTAGAAAAATAGCAGAAGAAAAACCAAGTTATCATGAGGAAGAAATCCAGTGGTTGCTTGATCATTTGGGAGATCCTTCTCCAGAAATTCGCGATGACCTTGTTTTTACAAGCTTTGCTAGAGGGATTCAGGAAGAGCTATTTACACAGGAACAATTTTATTTCATTGCTGAGGTGGTCTCAGCTGATGGAGGACTAGATAAAGAGATTGATAAGGTAGGTCTGCCAACACTTGAACGTTCTTTTAGGGCACTTGTTTATGCAAACCTCTTGTTTGCGGATGCCAACCAGCAATCGGTTTTTTATCAGGGATTAAAAGCAGGAATTCGTAATGTCCTTTTAAATCAAGGTTTGTATTATCTTTCAAAAGAAAAGGATACAACGGGTTTTTCAAGTCAGTATGGTTGGGTTCATGCCTTTGCACATGGAGCCGATTTACTGACAGAGGTGGTTTGTCATCCAGACTTTCCTATAGACAGAATTCATGAAGTATTTGACATACTTGGCCAACTATTTAAAAGAATTACCATTCGCTTTACAGATGATGAGGATTGGCGTTTAGCAAGAGTGATCTATGAACCTATTTTACAAGGGAAGTTGGAGCAAGAGCAAGTAGCTTCTTGGATAAAAGCTGTTGACTTTCCGATAGAAGAAAGGGAAGATTTTTATAAATTTTCCAACTTCAGATCCTGTCTGTTGGAAGTCTATGTCCAACTTGACCAGAGAAATAGTTTACAAGATGACTTGAAAGAAGCCATCCAGTCTTTTCAATACTAGGGATAAGCTAATATTATTTATTGAAAGAGTTTCTATTGTATCCTCCTAACTAATAATGAAAACTAATAAAAGAGGTTAAATCATTTTCCAACCTCTTTTCTTGTATCTTAATGGAATTGCATACCACCATCAACGATAATGGTTTGTCCTGTAATGTAGTTTGAATCTGGCCCTGCAAGGAAGCTGACAGCAGCAGCCACATCTTCTGGTTCAGATAGACGTTTTAGGGTAATATCTTTTGCAAATGTCTGCATACCCCACTCGTCATCTTTTCCTGCATTTTTACCAACTTCATGAGCGATATCGTACATCATTGGTGTTTTCACAATACCTGGTGCGTAGGCGTTAACAGTGATGCCTGAGTCTGCTAAATCACGTGCTAATGTTTGCGTAATTCCACGAACAGCAAATTTTGTTCCACCGTAAACAGTTAGATTTGGATTACCGACTACACCAGCTTGAGAGGTTGCGTTGATAATTTTACCTCCGTGGCCAAGTGCTTTAAATTGCGCTTGTGCAGCTTGTGAACCCCAAATGACACCACCAACGTTGATACCGAAAGTGCGTGTAAATTGTTCCTCAGTAATTGTATCAAGAGGAGTAGTTGGAGCAACACCAGCGTTATTTACGACAACATTCAAATCACCAAAATGGTCAACAACTTTTTGAAATGCTTGGGCAACTTCTGCCTGTTTCGAAACATCAGCTACGACAGCAAAGGCATTTTCAGCTGATAATTCGGCAACAGCCTTTTCGGCTGTTTCGGGATTGTAGTCTAAGACTCCTACCTTAAAGCCATCTTGAACCAATCGTTTCGCAATTGCAAAACCGATTCCTTGACCTGCACCTGTGACAATAGCAACTTTAGACATATGATTCCTCCTTGGTATTCACGATACCATTCAAACGTTCATAAAAGAACAGCAAAGTTGTAAAAATTAGTTCCAATTAGGGAATAAATAACTCATTAGAACTATATTGACATTATATACCTTTGAAAAAAATGTTTCAAATAAAAACTACCGTCTTTACAGGATTCTAGCCTGAAAATTTCCAATCAATTTTCTTGAAACCCTTTCCTTCTTTTGATAGACTAGTATCTAGTTTTTGAAAAAAGGAGAAAGAAAATGAAAAAATTTGTCGCTGAGTTAATCGGTACTTTCATGCTTGTGTTCATCGGAACAGGAGCTGTTGTTTTTGGAAATGGTCTTGATGGCCTTGGTCACCTTGGAATCGCCTTTGCCTTCGGTTTGGCCATTGTGGTTGCTGCTTACTCAATCGGAACTGTTTCAGGTGCTCATTTGAACCCAGCTGTTTCGATCGCTATGTTTGTAAACAAACGTTTGTCATCAAAAGACCTTGTCAATTACATCCTTGGACAAGTTGTTGGAGCTTTCATCGCTTCTGGCGCTGTCTTTTTCCTCTTGGCGAACTCAGGTATGTCAACTGCTAGCCTTGGTGAAAATGCCTTGGCAAACGGGGTTACTGTCTTTGGTGGATTCTTGTTTGAAGTGATCGCAACTTTCTTGTTTGTCTTGGTTATCATGACCGTGACTTCAGAAAGCAAGGGAAATGGAGCGATTGCTGGTTTGGTAATCGGTTTGTCATTGATGGCGATGATTCTTGTGGGCTTGAACATTACTGGACTTTCAGTAAACCCAGCTCGTAGCTTGGCACCAGCTGTTTTGGTAGGTGGCACAGCCCTTCAACAAGTTTGGATTTTCATCCTTGCGCCAATCGTTGGTGGAGTTTTTGCAGCCCTCGTTGCGAAAAACTTCCTTGGAACAGAAGAATAATTGAAACTCAAAAAGCCTTGCTCCTCAGCTTGAGGAACAGGGCTTTTTCGTATGATACTCTTCGAAAATTTTTTCAAACCACGTCAGCTTCACCTTGCCGTATGTATGGTTACTAACTTCGTCAGTTTCATCCACAACCTCAAAACAGTGTTTTGAGCTGACTTCGTCAGTTTCATCTACAACCTCAAAGCAGTGCTTTGAGCAACCTGCGGCTAATCTCCTAGTTTGCTCTTTGATTCTCAATGAGTCTGAGTTTAACGGTTGTCAATTTTTTCTGGATAAATGTCGTGTTGGAAGAGGCGTTGTTCTGCCAAGCCTTCATACTTAGTTCCAGGTTTACCGTAGTTGTAGTAGGGGTCGATTGAAATGCCACCGCGCGGAGTGAATTTTCCCCAGACTTCTAAATAGCGAGGGCCTAGCAAGTTGACCAAGTCTTTCCCAATGGTGTTGATACAGTTTTCGTGGAAATCTCCGTGGTTTCGGTAGCTAAAGAGGTAGAGTTTGAGGGATTTTGACTCAACACAGAGCTTATCAGGGATGTAGGAAATATAGATAGTTGCAAAGTCTGGCTGAGCAGTGATTGGGCAAAGTGAGGTAAATTCAGGACAGTTAAATTTGATGAAATAGTCATTTTCCACATGACGATTGTCAAAGGATTCGAGGACTTCTGGTTGATATTCGAAAATGTAGTTGGTTTCTTTGTTGCCTAGTAGGCTTAGGTTTTTCATTTCTTCTTGTTGTGACATGATTTTTTCTTTCTAATTTTAAACACCACGTTGGTTATCGTAGAGGAGGGTATGGAGTTGAGGAAGGACGCGGACATTGCCCCAGCTATCGTCGGCAGCGATACGTTCCCAGAGTTCTTTGAGGCGGTCCAGTTGGTCTTGGATAATATTGCCTGTGGCCTTGGGCTCAGGATTTCCAGCCGATAAGAAGAGGACATCTGGTTGGTAGCGTTCTTGTATTCCTTTAGCAAAGGCCAAATCTGCATCGTCAAAGACAGGGATTTTAAAGGTGACCTTATCTGGATCCAGTTGGGAAACGATAAAGTCCAGGGTCTCAAAGTTGACTTCCATCTTGGATGAAGGAGGTTTGGGACTGAGAGTAACTTGGTCGATGTCTTTTAACCAATTTTGCCAGCGAGAACCTTGAGTCTCGACAGCAAGGGTGACACCGCGTTCCTTGAGCTTGGTGACCAATTCGGCCATGTTGGCTGCTAGGATAGCAGGATTTCCCCCAGATAGGGTTACATAGTCGTAGTTCCCTAATTTATCCAACTCAGCAATGACCTCGTCAGCCGTCATGCGAGTTGGTTTTTCAGAACCATCCCAAGTAAAGGCAGAGTCGCACCAGTCGCAGTGGTAGTCACAACCGGCAGTGCGGACAAACATGGTTTTCTGCCCGATAGCACGGCCTTCACCTTGAAAGGTTGGGCCAAAGATTTCCAGAACTGGTAGTTTGAGGACACGTTCCCTAGTCATCTAACCACTCCCGTCTAAACTCTGCAAAGGAAGTCGGAGTTTCATAGAGGCGGACGTATTCCAAACGAAGACCGCGTTCATCTGGCAACTCTTGGTTCATGGTTTGGAAAATCCAGTAAACCATATTTTCAGCAGTCGTGTTCATATAGGGCAGGGTTTCATTGAGATAGCGATGATCCAAGTGGGGCTCTAAGAAGTTCTTGTAGATCGCTTTGATGTCTCCAAAATCGTAGGTCATACCACGCTCATCTAAAAACCCACTGACAGCAATTTGCAGATGATAGGTGTGGCCGTGCAGGGATTTGCATTTTCCCTCATAGTGAAAGAGGTGGTGGGCAGCATCAAAGGTAAATTCTTTTGATACCAAGGTTCTGTAAGGATTGTAGATAAGCGACTCCCCAGTTTCCTGTTTGATTTCTTTGGGTGCAAAAAACATTAGTCCTCTCCTTTCTGTGAGAGATAAACATCTAGACCATGTTGACGTAGGTGGCAGGCTGGGCAATCCCCACAGCCACTGCCGATAATTCCATTATAGCAGGTCAAGGTCTTTTCACGAACATAGTCGAAGGCACCGAGTTGGTCAGCCAATTCCCAAGTTTCAGCCTTGTCCAGCCACATGAGAGGTGTTTGGATAACGAAGTCGTAATCCATGGCTAGGTTGAGGGTGACATTGAGAGATTTGACAAAGACATCTCGACAATCGGGGTAGCCTGAGAAGTCTGTCTCGCAGACACCTGTCACGATGTCTTTAATACCTCGTTGCTTGGCAAGAACTGCTGCAAAGGATAGAAAGAGGTGGTTGCGACCGTCAACGAAGGTATTGGGAACTTCTCCCTCTTTTTGCTCAATCTCCATATCAGAGGTCAGGGCATTTTCAGTGATTTGCCCCAGCAGAGACATATCGAGGATATGATGACGAATGCCTTGTTCCTTAGCAATTTTTTCAGCGACTTGAATTTCGAGATGATGACGTTGGCCGTAGGCAAAGGTAACGGCTTCTACCGTTTCATAGTGTTTTTTAGCCCAAAAGAGGCAGGTTGTAGAATCTTGACCGCCACTAAAGACGACCAAGGCTGATTGACGTTTCATAGTACTCCTTCCGAAATGGGAAATGTTCAGAGCACGCAAAAAGCTCCCTTGAGGGAGCTAAAAAATACCAAGTCAAGGTTTTTTTTAGCGATGGCATGTCCCAAACATCGTAATATTCTACATACAGTCTAGCATATTTTTTGAAAAATGGCAAAGGGCAAGAAAAAAGAGACCAAAGAAAGTACTTGGTCTCTAGTGTGATTAGCTCAATTCAGCAACGATGGCCTTGATTTGTTCTGCTGTGTGAACACCAGCAACTTGTTTGACAACTTGGCCGTCTTTTTTGAAGAGAAGGGTTGGGATAGACATGATTCCAAAAGCACGAGCTGTGTTTGGATTTTCATCAACGTCCATTTTAACGATTTTTAAAACATCTTCTGAAAGTTCTTCAGACAATTTGTCCAAGATTGGACCTTGCATACGACATGGACCACACCAAGTTGCCCAGAAGTCTACCAAGACCAAACCGTCTTTTGTTTCTTGTTCGAATGTTGCATCTGTAATTGCTTTTGCCATTGTATTTCTCCTTTTTTAGTTATATTGGCTTAAATCTTGTTTCTTGAGATAGAAGAAGATATCTCCATAAGTCCCATGGTAGTCCAAATCATGACCGTTGTAGGTTAATTTTTGGACAGGATAGTAGTCTGCGACGCCGATAAGGCAAGCTTGTTGCGAACGATCAAAGTCGTCATAAGATTCGAAAGTTACAGTTCTTTCGTTCTTGCTGGCATCTAGATAGGTAATTTCAATCATTTTAAAAACTCCTTTGTTTAATGATGATTTTATTTTACTCCTTGTAAAAGAGAATGTCAAGAAAAATGATTGCGCACGCAACTTTTTTTCTAAAATCATCTTAAATCAAGAAATCCAAACCAGTTTCCAAGCTTTCTTCAACAGCCTTTTGTAGTGTGGCCAGTGTATTTTGTCCATCACTTGTCAGGCAGATAAAGCTAGAACGCCTATCTTGATCACAACACCTGCGACTAAGTAGACCGCAATTTTTGGCTTCCAAGCGAGCCACCATCCGAGAAACAGCGCTCGGGCTCAGATGAAGCTTATCTGGCAGGTCAATCTGGCGTAGAGATTTTTCTTGAGCCAAGTCCAGATAGTAGAGCAGGTAAAACTCTTTCAAGGTCAGACTTTGCTCGCTCTGCTGGGCAATAGTCTCTTCCAAGAGACTTTCAATTTCTTTCTGACGACGATTGAAGTCAAACCATTTTTCCAAATAGGTCATAGTATCTCCTTTCTTTTTAGAGTTGTAAATAGAAGAAAGTCCATTCACGGACAGTCTCTGCATCACAAGATGATTGCGCATGCAATAATTATACTACTTTTCAAAAGAGCTGGCAAGAAGGACGCTGGAATATTTTATCCTAAATCATGCCTGTTTTCACAAGTCAAGAATTGTTTGTATCCCCTTTCTTCTCAAACTTTCATCAACTCTTGTGCATTTCCTTGAAATTTTCTGAAAAAAGAGTAAACTGGTATGCAAGAAGTCTATTTCGTGGAGTTTAGGATGAAATTATATGTTCAATTAATGATTCTCTTTGTGATTTCTCTAATCGGAGAGGGGATCTCTAGTTTCTTTCATTTGCCCATCCCAGGCAGTATTATAGGTTTGATTATTCTCTTTCTAGCCCTACAATTCAAGTGGCTGAGAACTAGACATGTCAACATGGTGGGGAATTTCTTGCTGGCCAATATGACCATTCTCTTTTTACCGCCAGCAGTGGGAATCATGGAGAAGTTTGATGTGATTGCTCCCTATCTTTTGCCAATTGTTTTGATTGTCTTTTTTGCAGCAGTCATCAATATTATCCTCATAGCCTTGGTAGTTCAGTTCATCAAGAGACGGTTTGAGGGAGATTATGAGAAAGGAGATGCCAAATGAGTGAATTTGTTTCCAATCCCCTGTTTGGGCTTGCCCTATCAATCCTAGCTTATCTAGTAGGAATGCTGATTTACAGACGTTTTCCCCATCCATTGACAACGCCCTTGCTTTTGTCAGCTGTTTTCATTATCATCTTTCTAAAGGTGACGGGTATTTCTTACCAAGATTACTACCAAGGTGGGGTTTATCTGAACAACTTGATTGTCCCATCGACCGTGGCTCTAGGGATTCCGCTTTATAAGAGTTTTCACTTGATGAAGCACCATGCTCGGAGTATTCTCTTTGGTAGTCTGTTAGCGGTAGTGGTCAATACCTCTTTCACGGCCCTTGTAGCTAAGATTTTTGGAATGGACTTTTTCCTAGCCATTTCACTCTTTCCCAAGTCAGTGACAACCGCCATGGCAGTGGGAATCACAGAAAAATTGCAAGGTTTGACGACTGTGACCTTGGTTGTTGTGGTGGCGACTGGGATTTTAACTAGTGTCATCGGCCCAACCCTCTTGAAGTGGTTGAAAATAGATGATCCAGTAGCTGTTGGTCTTTCTCTTGGAGGAACAGGTCATGCTGTCGGAACAGGAACAGCCTTTCGATACGGCTCTGTAGCAGGAGCCATGGGTGGCTTGGCTATCGGTGTCACAGGTATTCTCTATGTCTTTGTCAGCCCTATTGTAGCCAGTTTGATATTGAGTTAAAAAGCAAGGAATTCGGGTTCCTTGCTTTTTCAAATCGTATGTTATAGACTATTACTTTTCTTTACTTAAGTGAATGACTTGGTCATAGTGTTTTAAGTCTTCTTCCGTGTAGTGGTGAATGACTTCAATGACTGTTTGAGGTAGGGAGAAGAGCAAGTCGCTAATTTTTCTGCTATTTTCCGAGTCAAGATTGGCCTTGATTTCATCTGCCAAGATAAGTTGGCTATCGTGGTAGAGAGCACGAGCGATTTCAAGGCGTTGTTTCTCGCCACCAGACAGACTGTCATTGCTGAGCGTTCGATTTTTCAAATGTTCTAATCCTGTTTTTTTGAGGATATGATTTAAAGTCTCTTGTTTTTTATCCAGTCCCAGAAGGATATTGTCTTCCAGAGAGAGCGTGTCAAAGTAATGGCTATCTTGGAGGATATAGGAACTAAGGCTTGTGATTTCTTGACGTGACAGGTTCTGACCAGCAAAGCTAATCTGTCCACTTGTCGGTGTCTCTTCTCCATGAATGATATTGAGCAGGGTTGTTTTACCAGAGCCACTTTCCCCGATAATGGCAATTTTTTCTCCTTGCTTGATGTGCATGGAAATCGGAGACAGGAGGCTATTTCCATCTTTTTCTAAGGAGATGCTGTTAAGCTGGATAGGGAAAATATTTTCTATGCTTCTAGGCGAGATGAAGTCAGACTGGCCCAAAAGTTTTTGGTATTTGTTGAGAAGAGTTCGATTCGCTTTTCGGGTGTTGGTAAAGTATGCCAACTCTTGGAATTGATAGCCGATGTTATGGGAAACTAGATAGATGGCCACAAAACTCGCTGCATCTAAATAATTATAGTAGGTCATAAAGCCACCGATGACGATTGGTGTGACAGAACAAAAGGCATCGATGCTATTGATCAAGAGACTGTTTAAAGTTCGTTGCTTTTCATAGTTAATTTCGGTATCTAAACTGGTTTGTAATTGCTTTTGATAGCGAGTAAAAAAGAAATCTTGCCCCTGATAATGGCGAATTTGTTGGCTACCACCAATAAAATTTGTCAAGCTTGCTAAGTAGCTCTGGTTAACAGTGGACCGCTTTTCAGAAAGTGAATCCAAACGCTTTGATCCAATAGCACTGCAGAGTACAGGAAAGGAGTAGAAGAGGATGAAAATCAAGCCCAGGTAAAAATTGGTCCAAAGGGCATAGAGAATAGACACAGTGGTGAAGCCAAGGGAAGAAATGATGATGACCGTTGGTTCAATATAGCTTTCTTCTAGTTGCTTGACGTCGTTTTCTAGGTCAGACAAAATATCCTTTTCATCAATCTCATAACTGTTTAAAAATCGCTTGAAAATAGCACTCTTGATTCCATATTTGAAGTCAGTAATCAAACGAGCGTAGTAATAGCGTTTCCCAGCTAAGCCTAGTAAGAGGATGAGGTTTCCAAGGATTCCCAAAATCAAGACTTTCCAAAGAAGTCCTAGTTCTTGATCGGTAAAACTAGCAACAATATTCTGAACAAGGGCTGGCGTGATAATCGCTTCCAGCCAAGTAATGGCAATAGAAAAGAAGTAAAGTAAGAGGTGTTTCTTAGTAACAAATCTTCTCAGCATAAAGACTTGACCTCCTTATCAATATACATGTAATCAATTTTAAAGTTATTATACTCCTTTTTATTAAATACTTCATATAAAAATGTAAGTCCTGAGAACGAAAAAAGCCTAGCGAGTTATTATCGCTAGACTCTGAATTATTGTAAATTAACCTTGTTTTTCAAGATGTGATAAGTTCCTAGATAGTAGATGGCTATAAGAATAACTTCTTCCAGAATAGTCATGATAATGCCCATCTGGAACTGATCAGCCCCTCCTGTGGTTGATGGGAAGTAGAAACCAGGGTTAGAACGATAGAAGAGTTCAATAAAGCCAACGACGATTTGGATACCAATGTAGGCTACAATTGACAGTGCGGTACGGTATTCATTGAAAAGCTGTCCAATAGAAATAGCCAAGTAGATGCAGAGGATTCCAGAAATGGTATTTAGTAGGAAGGATACTCCCATAAGAGAGAGTTGAGGAAGGTGTGTTTCTATAAATGGAATCAAGTCAGAAGTTGCAAACCAATCTGGAGCCGTAAGGGTCAGAACAATGAAAGCACTGATTGCTAGTACAGTAGTGCTGACAATAGACCAGATAAAGGCACCGACTAGTTTGGCTGAGATGATATAATGTTCAGAAACTGGCAATGTCAAAGTCAGATAACCTTGTCGGTCATAGACACTACCTTTGAAGCGTTTAATAATTAAGAAAATAGTTGAAATCCCCAGTGTAATCATCAGCCCCCCAAAGACAGTAGCTAGAAAAAGTAGCATAGAAAGTTGACTTTCTTTGGCAGGTAGATTGTTATAAGTCTGTGTCTGTATTCCGATAAGGGCAGAAAGGGCTAGCACGGCAACGTAGAGGGCTAAATACCACTTGTTAACATTTTTAAATTCGTAGCGAACTAAATTCCAAAACATAATAATCTCCTTTGCTTAGGCCTTAAATTCCTGACGGAAGAGCTGGTCGATGGATTCACCTGACTCATAGCGAATATCATCTACATTACCTTGACGAACGACTTTTCCATCCTTTAGGAAGACAATTTCATCCAAGATTGGCTCGATATCAGAAATCAAGTGGGTAGAAATCAAAACGGTAGAAGTTGGTGAGTAGTTATTGATAATGGTATTGAGGATATAATCACGGGCTGCTGGATCCACCCCACCAATGGGTTCGTCTAGAACGTAGAGACGAGCATCACGACTCATAACCAAAATCAGTTGTACCTTTTCCTTATTCCCTTTTGATAATTTCTTGAGACGACTATTTTCATCAATACCTAGGTCTGCAAGTAGATGATGGGCGCGTTCAAGATTGAAATCTTTATAGAAGGTCTTGAAGTAGGTTAGGGCTTCTTTGACCTTCATTTGCTCATTGAGATAGGTCGTATCCGGCAAATAAGCTACGATGGCCTTGGTTGCTGGGCTTGGGTCCATGTCGTTGATAAGGACGCGTCCTTGATCTGGTTGTAAGAGGCCATTGATTAGTTTAATCAGGGTTGTTTTTCCTGAGCCGTTTGGGCCAAGGAGACCGACAATTTTTCCAGCTGGGATGTCAAGAGAAACATTTTCAAGGGCTGGGGTTGCTCCATAAGATTTGGATACATTTTCAAATGCTAGTAATGACATAGGCTTAAACTCCTTTAATATAATCGCCGACTACGCCTGGTAGTTCTTCTTTTTCATAGCCAAAATGGGTCATGGAGGAAACGAAGTGTTCCAATTCTTCTTCTGATAATTGTTTGCGCGATTGGGCGATCAGTGCCTTATCCTCAGTCACAAATCGTCCAGTTGTCCGTTTGCTGTAAACAAATCCTTCTCGTTCGAGGTCTGACAAGGCTCTTTGGATGGTGTTGGGATTGACACCAGCCTCGCTCGCCAGCTCCCTCACGGTTGGAAGTTGTTGATTGGGTTCCAGTGCATGGGAGACAATCTGAAGCTTGATTTTCTCCATAATCTGTAAATAAATGGGTTTTTTGTTGTCAAATGTCCAGGACATCTTGGTCTCCTTTCTTTTATCCCTTTGTCTTAATTAAATAATACAACAAAACAAAAAACTTGTCAAGCAAAAAGAAGAATTGTTTTGGGAATCGCTTAAAAAATGGTATAATGAAAAGAAAACGATAAGGAGGGAAAGGATGCGTTGTCCAAAATGTGGGGCTACCAAGTCAAGTGTTATCGATAGTCGCCAAGCAGAAGAAGGGAACACTATTCGTAGAAGACGTGAGTGCGACGAATGCCAGCACCGTTTTACAACCTACGAACGAGTAGAAGAAAGAACCTTAGTGGTTGTTAAAAAAGATGGCACACGGGAACAATTCTCCAGAGATAAAATCTTTAATGGGATTATCCGCTCAGCCCAGAAACGTCCTGTGTCAAGTGATGAAATCAACATGGTAGTCAATCGTATCGAACAGAAACTCCGTGGTCGAAATGAAAACGAAATTCAAAGTGAGGACATTGGTTCACTCGTCATGGAGGAGTTGGCTGAATTGGACGAGATTACTTATGTACGTTTTGCCAGTGTCTATCGTAGTTTTAAGGATGTCAGTGAGTTAGAGAGCTTGCTCCAACAAATCACCCAGTCCTCTAAAAAGAAAAAGGAAAGATAAATGAAGCCAATTGACCGTTTTTCTTATCTAAAGAATAATCGGGTGTCGCAAGATACCTCATCTCTGGTACAGTGCTACCTCCCGATTATCGGTCAGGAGGCGCTGAGCCTTTATCTTTATACGATTAGTTTTTGGGATAATGGTAGAAAAGAATACCTCTTTTCAAGTATTCTCAATCATCTCAACTTTGGGATGGACAGACTTTTAAAATCCTTGAAAATTCTATCTGCTTTCAATCTCTTGACACTCTATCAAAAGGGGGACGCTTATCAGCTAGCTATCCATGCCCCTCTCTCGAGTCAGGACTTCTTAGAACATCCTGTTTATCGCAGACTTTTGGAGAAAAAAATTGGCGATGCAGCTGTGGAGGATTTGAAACTTGAAAGTGCTGACGGTGAAGAAATCTCTGTCTCGCTCAATCAAGTCTTTCCAGACTTAGCAGAACTAGGAAATCAAGAAGACCTTAGTCTCAAGAAGAAAGTGGCCAACGATTTTGACTTGGACCATTTTCGTCAACTTATGGCTCGAGATGGGCTTCGTTTTGCGGATGAGCAGTCCGATGTCTTGAACCTCTTTGCCATTGCCGAGGAAAAGAAATGGACCTGGTTTGAGACCTATCAGTTGGCCAAGTCAACAGCTGTTTCCCAGGTTATTTCAACCAAGCGTATGCGGGAAAAAATTGCTCAAAAACCTGTTTCCTCTGACTTTAGTCCTAAGGAAGCAACCATTATCAAGGAAGCAAAAAGCAAAACTGCTCTGCAGTTCTTGGCAGAAATCAAGCAAACACGCAAGGGAACCATTACCCAAACAGAAAGAGAACTCTTGCAACAGATGGCTGGCTTGGGCTTACTGGACGAAGTCATCAATATCATTCTCTTGTTGACCTTTAATAAGGTAGATTCGGCAAATATCAATGAGAAATATGCCATGAAGGTGGCTAATGACTATGCCTATCAAAAGATACATTCGGCAGAAGAGGCAGTTCTTCGGATCCGTGAGCGAGGGCAGAAGAGCCAGGCTCAAAAAAGCAGTAAACCCAGTCCTACCAAGTCCAATGTACCCAAGTGGAGTAACCCAGATTATAAGAATGAAACCAGCGAGGAAACTCGTCTGGAACTAGAACGTAAGAAACAAGAACTATTAGCTCGATTAGAAAAAGGAGGAGATTAGATGGAAAGTGTCGGAGACGTACTCAAACGTCAACCTAGCCGTTTTCATTATCAAGATTTGGTCCAGAAAATCATGAAGGATCCTGATGTTGCGGCCTTTATCCAGCAAGAATCCTTGACTCCAGAGGAATTAAATCGCAGTATCTCCAAGTTTAATCAGTACATCACCGAGCGCGACAAGTTTCTCCGTGGTGATACGGATTATATTGCCAAAGGCTACAAGCCGATTTTGGTTATGAATCATGGTTATGCGGACGTTTCTTATGAAGAAACTCCTGAACTAATCGCAGCGGAAAAAGAAGTGGCTATTAAGAACCGTCTCAAGTTAATCAATCTGCCAGCCAGTCTCAGGAAAGCTAGTTTGGCTCAAGTAGATTTAGATGATTTGGGGCGCTTGCCAGTTTTTGAAAAGCTATTAGCCTTTGTGGAGCAATATCCAGCTATTCGAAAAGGTCTTTACCTATATGGAGATTTTGGTGTGGGCAAAAGTTTCATGGTGGCTGCCTTGGCCCATGATTTGTCAGAAAAACGTGGTGTTTCATCAACTCTCCTCCACTATCCTAGCTTTGTCATTGATGTCAAAAATGCTATCGGTGATGGTAATGTTAAGACCTTAGTGGATGAGATTAAGCTTTCTGAAGTCCTGATTTTAGATGACATTGGTGCCGAGCAATCAACAGCTTGGGTACGTGATGAAATACTGCAAGTCATTCTTCAATATCGGATGCAGGAAAATTTACCGACCTTTTTCACCTCCAACTTCAACTTTGAAGAATTGGAGCTGCATTTCGCTAAAGGGAAACATGGAAATGACGAAACCTGGGAAGCTAGGCGGGTCATGGAACGCATCCGTTATTTGGCTGAGGAGACTCGTTTAGAAGGAGTGAACCGTCGATGACAGAAACAATCAAATTAATGAAGGCTCATACTTCAGTGCGCAGGTTTAAAGAGCAAGCCCTTCCTAAGGAAGACTTGACTGAAATCCTGACAGCAGCCCAAATGGCCTCGTCTTGGAAGAATTTCCAATCCTACTCTGTGATTGTGGTACGAAGTCAAGAAAAGAAAGAGACTTTATATGAATTGGTGCCTCAAGAAGCCATTCGCCAGTCAGCTGTTTTCCTTCTCTTTATCGGAGATTTGAACCGTGCAGAAAAGGGAGCACGACTCCATACGGATACCTTCCAACCCCAAGGTGTGGAAGGTCTCTTGATTAGTTCGGTCGATGCGGCCCTTGCTGGTCAAAATGCCCTGCTGGCAGCTGAAAGTTTGGGCTATGGAGGTGTCATCATTGGTTTGGTACGGTACAAGTCAGAAGAAGTGGCAGAGCTCTTTAACCTGCCTGACTACACCTATCCTGTCTTTGGGATGGCACTAGGTGTGCCAAATCAAGAACATGAAGTCAAACCTCGCTTGCCATTGCATCAAGTGGTATTTGAGGAAGAATACCGAGAACAGTCAACTGATGCAATCCAAGCTTATGACCGTGTACAGGCGGACTATGCTGGTTCGCGTGCGACCACAAGCTGGAGTCAGCGTCTAGCAGAACAGTTTGGTCAAGCTGAACCAAGCTCAACTAGAAAAAATCTTGAACAGAAGAAGTTATTGTAGAAAGTGAGAAATTATGGCCCTACCAACTATTGCCATTGTAGGACGTCCCAATGTTGGGAAATCAACCCTATTTAATCGGATCGCTGGTGAGCGAATCTCCATTGTAGAAGATGTCGAAGGAGTGACACGTGACCGTATCTATGCAACGGGTGAGTGGCTCAATCGCTCTTTTAGCATGATTGATACAGGAGGAATCGATGATGTCGATGCTCCTTTCATGGAACAAATCAAGCACCAGGCAGAAATTGCCATGGAAGAAGCAGATGTTATCGTCTTTGTCGTGTCTGGTAAGGAAGGGATTACTGATGCAGACGAATACGTAGCCCGTAAGCTTTATAAGACCCACAAACCAGTTATCCTCGCGGTTAACAAGGTGGACAACCCTGAGATGCGAAATGATATCTATGATTTCTATGCCCTCGGTTTGGGTGAACCACTGCCAATCTCATCTGTCCATGGTATCGGTACAGGGGATGTGCTAGACGCTATTGTAGAAAATCTTCCAAATGAATATGAAGAAGAAAACCCAGATGTGATTAAGTTTAGCTTGATTGGTCGTCCTAACGTTGGAAAATCAAGCTTGATCAATGCTATTTTGGGAGAAGACCGTGTCATTGCTAGTCCTGTTGCTGGAACAACGCGTGACGCTATTGATACCCACTTTACAGATACAGATGGTCAAGAGTTTACCATGATTGATACGGCTGGTATGCGTAAATCTGGTAAGGTTTATGAAAATACTGAGAAATACTCAGTCATGCGTGCCATGCGTGCTATTGACCGTTCAGATGTGGTCTTGATGGTCATCAATGCGGAAGAAGGTATTCGTGAATACGATAAGCGTATTGCAGGATTTGCCCATGAAGCTGGTAAAGGGATGATTATCGTGGTCAACAAGTGGGATACACTTGAAAAAGACAACCACACTATGAAAAACTGGGAAGAAGATATCCGTGAGCAGTTCCAATATCTACCTTACGCACCGATTATCTTTGTATCAGCTTTGACCAAGCAACGTCTCCACAAACTTCCTGAGATGATCAAGCAAATCAGCGAAAGTCAAAATACACGTATTCCATCAGCTGTCTTGAACGATGTGATTATGGATGCCATTGCCATTAACCCAACACCGACAGACAAAGGGAAACGACTTAAGATTTTCTATGCGACCCAAGTGGCAACCAAACCACCGACCTTTGTTATCTTTGTCAACGAAGAAGAACTCATGCACTTTTCTTACCTGCGTTTCTTGGAAAATCAAATTCGCAAGGCCTTTGTTTTTGAGGGGACTCCAATCCATCTCATCGCAAGAAAACGCAAATAAAAAAGTAGAATCTGGAATGACATTTCCAGATTTTTTTGATAAAATGAAGTTGAAGAAAGCGCTATCAAAAAGAGGTGTTGATGATGGAACATTTGTTTAAATTGTTAATCTTATTACCCTGTTTTTACTTTTTCAGCTGGATTGAAAAGGCCAACAGAGATAGTAAATTTTTCCCAATTTTTTACTATTTTTACTGGATTTACATCACCCTCTATGCTCTTTTTAGCCTTGCTTGGACAGTTTTTTCAGTCTTGTTTTTCAATATCCTATTGAGAAATGTGGCAGACATCAAGTCTTGGGGCATTTGGCTATTATTACTACTTATTGCTTTTTCCAGTTCTTGGTTAACCTATATCTTTTTCAAAAAAATGCTTCGCTTGAGACGGGAACTGGGGAAGTCTAAAGGTGGAAAGCATTGATTTATATTGGTAAGAACATTTAATAGAATGAAACTAAAGAAAACAATTTTAAAGAGGAGGTGTCGATGATGAAACTGTCGTTTAATTGGTTTCATTTGATACTCTTATTTCCCTGCTTTTACTTTTTTTATTGGATAGATAATGCTGATAGAAACAGTAAGTTTTTCCCCATCTTCTACTATTTTTACTGGATTTATATTTCCCTTTTAGCTCTGTTTAGCTTGGATATGACAATTTTTTCATTCTTATTTTTCCCTTTTGTTCTAGATTATGTATCAGATGCTAGTGATTGGGGTGTTTGGTTGCTTCTGATAGTCTTATCTCTAGGCAGTGACTGGTTAACCTATATCTTTTTCAAAAAAATGTTTCGCTTGAGACGAGAACTAGGGGAGTCAAAAGGTGGAAGGTATTGATTTATATGGTTTTTATTGATAGGAGGTAGCTTATGACACGTCTAAAATCATTTATTACACGCTATTCTAAGGTCTATATTGGTTTAGTTCTGCTGATCTGGCTGGCTTTCTTCTTTCTTCCTTGGGATAAACCAGTTCTGGGAATATCTATCAATCTCTTAATCATGCAGAAAGTTTTACTAGTTTTTGGAATTCTGTCGATTTTGATGGCCTTGCTGTCCAAGAAAGTCAGTCTCTTTGTTTTTGGATTGATCTGCTGTTTTTCTCTTTGGATAAATCTATTTATCCTATTTGCTATTTTGCCGATTTTTGGCAATTAAAGTATCATAAAAATCAGAGAGGTTAGCTTGGAAACTAGCCTCTTTTTCCTTTTCAAAATGGGGATTCTTCCTTGAAAATAATCAGTAATTGTGCTAAAATTAAAAGAACATTCTAAAATATTCGGAATTTAAAGTAAGGAAAAACATGGCTAATATTTTAAAAACAATTATCGAAAATGATAAAGGAGAAATCCGTCGTCTGGAAAAGATGGCTGACAAAGTTTTCAAATACGAAGACCAAATGGCTGCTTTGACAGATGACCAACTAAAAGCAAAAACAGTTGAATTTAAAGAACGTTATCAAAATGGAGAATCACTGGATTCATTGCTTTATGAAGCATTTGCGGTTGTCCGTGAAGGTGCTAAACGTGTCCTAGGTCTCTTCCCATATAAGGTTCAGGTCATGGGGGGAATCGTTCTTCACCATGGTGACGTGCCAGAAATGCGTACAGGGGAAGGGAAAACCTTGACTGCGACCATGCCGGTATACCTCAATGCCCTTTCAGGTAAAGGGGTTCACGTAGTTACGGTCAATGAATACCTGTCCGAACGTGACGCGACTGAGATGGGTGAATTGTACTCATGGCTTGGTTTGTCAGTAGGGATTAACTTGGCTGCCAAATCTCCAATGGAGAAAAAAGAAGCCTATGAGTGTGACATTACCTACTCAACCAACTCAGAAATCGGATTTGACTACCTTCGTGATAACATGGTCGTTCGCGCTGAAAACATGGTACAACGTCCGCTTAACTATGCCTTGGTCGATGAGGTTGACTCTATCTTGATTGACGAGGCTCGTACACCTTTGATCGTATCAGGTGCTAACGCAGTTGAAACCAGTCAACTCTATCACATGGCAGACCACTATGTAAAATCGTTGGACAAAGACGACTACATCATCGACGTGCAGTCTAAGACTATTGGTTTGTCTGATTCAGGGATTGACAAGGCTGAAAGCTACTTCAAGCTTGAAAATCTCTATGACATCGAAAACGTAGCTCTGACTCACTTTATCGATAACGCCCTTCGTGCCAACTATATCATGCTTCTCGATATTGACTATGTGGTGAGCGAAGAACAAGAAATTTTGATTGTCGACCAATTTACAGGTCGTACTATGGAAGGTCGTCGTTATTCTGATGGATTACACCAAGCTATTGAAGCTAAAGAAGGTGTGCCAATCCAGGATGAAACTAAGACATCTGCCTCAATCACGTACCAAAACCTTTTCCGTATGTACAAGAAATTGTCTGGTATGACGGGTACAGGTAAGACTGAGGAAGAAGAATTCCGTGAAATTTACAACATTCGTGTTATTCCAATCCCAACAAACCGTCCTGTTCAACGTATTGACCACTCAGACCTACTTTATGCAAGTATCGAGGCTAAGTTTAAGGCGGTTGTCGAAGACGTTAAGGCTCGTTACCAAAAAGGTCAGCCTGTCTTGGTTGGTACAGTAGCGGTTGAAACCAGTGACTATATTTCTAAGAAATTGGTCGCAGCTGGCGTTCCTCACGAAGTCTTAAATGCTAAAAACCACTATAAAGAAGCCCAAATCATCATGAATGCTGGTCAACGTGGTGCTGTTACTATCGCAACCAACATGGCCGGTCGTGGTACCGACATCAAGCTTGGTGAAGGTGTTCGTGAACTTGGTGGACTTTGTGTGATTGGTACAGAACGTCATGAAAGCCGTCGTATCGATAACCAGCTTCGTGGACGTTCAGGTCGTCAAGGAGACCCAGGTGAGTCACAATTCTACCTATCTCTTGAAGATGATTTGATGAAACGTTTTGGTTCTGAACGCTTGAAGGGAATCTTTGAACGCTTGAATATGTCTGAAGAGGCCATTGAGTCTCGTATGTTGACGCGTCAGGTTGAGGCGGCGCAAAAACGTGTCGAAGGAAATAACTACGATACCCGTAAACAAGTCCTTCAATACGATGACGTCATGCGTGAACAACGTGAGATTATCTATGCTCAACGTTACGATGTCATCACTGCAGATCGTGACTTGGCACCTGAAATTCAGGCTATGATCAAACGCACGATTGGTCGTGTCGTTGATGGTCATGCGCGTGCGAAACAAGATGAAAAACTAGAAGCAATTTTGAACTTTGCTAAGTACAACTTGCTTCCTGAAGATTCTATTTCAATCGAAGACTTGTCAGGTTTGTCTGATAAGGCTATTAAGGAAGAACTCTTCCAACGGGCCTTGCAAGTTTACGATAGTCAGGTTTCAAAACTACGCGATGAAGAAGCAGTTAAAGAATTCCAAAAAGTCTTGATTCTACGAGTGGTAGATAACAAGTGGACAGATCATATCGATGCCCTCGATCAATTGCGTAATGCGGTTGGACTTCGTGGCTATGCTCAGAACAACCCTGTTGTTGAGTATCAGGCAGAAGGTTTCCGTATGTTTAATGACATGATTGGTTCGATTGAGTTTGATGTGACACGCTTGATGATGAAAGCACAAATTCATGAACAAGAAAGACCACAAGCAGAACACCATATCAGTACAACAGCGACCCGCAATATCGCTGCCCACCAAGCAAATATACCAGAAGATTTGGATTTGAGCCAGATTGGACGGAATGAACTTTGCCCATGTGGTTCTGGTAAGAAGTTTAAAAACTGTCACGGTAAAAGACAATAAAATGAGATAGTTTAGAGGCGGATACCTTGTGAAAAGTAAATTTTTACTTGGTATCCGTTTGCTTTATAAGGAGATGAGTTATGGTATTTACAGCAAAAAGTCCTAAAATTAATATTGAAGAAGTTCGTGCCTTATCAAAATTAGAAGGCCAAGCTTTGGAGAGAAAATCACAGCGCGATCAAGAGCTAGAAGCCATTATACGTGGAGAAGACCAGCGAATTCTCTTGGTGATTGGGCCATGCTCATCTGACAATGAAGAAGCTGTTCTTGAATACGCTAAGCGTTTGGCAGCTCTACAAGAAGAAGTGGCAGACCGTATCTTTATGGTTATGCGTGTTTATACTGCCAAACCCCGTACCAACGGAGATGGCTATAAGGGCTTGATTCACCAACCTAACGCGACAGAAGCGCCTAGCCTCATCAACGGAATCAAAGCCGTGCGCCATCTTCATTATCGTGTCATCACAGAAACAGGTATGACGACAGCTGACGAAATGCTTTATCCTGAAAATCTACCGCTTGTGGATGATTTGATTTCTTACATGGCGGTTGGTGCCCGTTCAGTTGAAGACCAGCAACACCGCTTTGTGGCAAGTGGAGCAGATTTCGCGACTGGGTTTAAAAATCCAACATCTGGAAATCTCAATGTTATGTTTAATGGGATTTATGCTGCTCAAAACAAACAAAGTTTCCTCTTCCTAGGAAAAGAAGTAGAAACAACCGGGAACCCGCTTTCGCACGCTATTCTTCGTGGAGCGATTAATGAGTATGGTAAGAATATTCCCAACTACTACTATGATAATTTGATGGATACCATTGCCCAGTATGAAAAAATGGGCTTGGAAAATCCCTTTATCATTGTTGATACCAATCATGATAATTCTGGTAAGCAATACATGGATCAGATTCGAATTGTCCGCCAGACCTTGATTAACCGTGATTGGAATGAAAAAATCAAGCAGTACGTTCGCGGCTTTATGATTGAGTCTTATCTAGAAGACGGCCGTCAAAATGAACCAGAAGTATTTGGCAAGTCTATCACAGATCCTTGCCTTGGCTGGGAAAATACGGAAGTCCTCGTCAGAGAAATCTACCAAACGCTAGGAGAATAAGATGGCATTTATTGAAAAAGGTCAAGAAATCGATATTGAAGCAATCAAGGCAGAAACCCAATTGTCTGCGGAAGCCTTGCGTCTAAAGGAGCGTCGTGATAGAGAAATGGCAGACATTATTTCAGGAGAAGATGACCGGATCCTTTTGGTGATTGGTCCTTGCTCGTCTGACAATGAAGAGGCTGTCTTGGAATATGCCCGTCGTTTATCTGCTTTGCAAAAGAAGGTGGCGGACAAGATTTTCATGGTTATGCGTGTTTATACAGCTAAACCTCGCACTAACGGAGACGGCTATAAAGGTTTGGTTCACCAGCCAGATACTTCTAAGGCTCCAAGTCTGATTAACGGTTTGCAGGCTGTGCGCCAGTTGCACTACCGCGTGATTACAGAGACTGGTTTGACAACGGCAGATGAGATGCTTTATCCGTCAAATCTGGTCTTGGTAGATGATTTGGTCAGCTACCATGCTGTTGGGGCTCGTTCTGTGGAAGACCAAGAGCACCGCTTTGTGGCTTCAGGGATTGATGCACCAGTAGGGATGAAAAATCCAACCTCAGGAAATCTTGGGGTTATGTTTAACGGTATCTATGCCGCTCAAAACAAACAGACCTTCCTCTTTCATGGCCAAGAAGTTGAGACTTCAGGAAATCCCTTGGCCCATGTCATCCTTCGTGGTGCAGTTAATGAATATGGGAAAAATGAGCCTAACTTTTACTATGAAACCCTGCTAAATGCCATTGAACGCTATGAGACTATGGGGCTTGAAAATCCTTTTATCCTCATTGATACCAACCATGATAATTCCGGAAAGCAATATATGGAGCAGATTCGAATTGTTCGCCAGACCTTGCAAAATCGTGATTGGAATGAGAAGATTAAAAAGACAGTTCGAGGCTTTATGATTGAATCTTACCTAGCAGATGGTCGTCAAAACCAACCAGAGGTCTTTGGTTGCTCTATTACCGATCCTTGTCTAGGTTGGGAAAACACAGAGGCTTTGGTAGAAGAGATTTATGCTACCTTGACAAAATAAGTGAAAAGGATGGAGTTGGGGGAATCTCAACTCCTTTTGATGAGAATGATAGTTGGACACGGAATTGACATTGAAGAATTGGCTTCTATAAAAAGCGCAGTTACACGACATGAAGGCTTTGCTAAGCGCGTGCTGACAGCTAAGGAAATGGAGCGGTTTAACAGTCTTAAAGGGCGCAGGCAAATAGAATATTTAGCTGGTCGCTGGTCGGCTAAAGAAGCCTTTTCCAAGGCTATGGGAACTGGTATTGGCAAGCTCGGTTTTCAAGATTTAGAAGTCTTGAATAATGAACGCGGGGCGCCTTATTTTAGTCAGTCACCATTTTCAGGAAAGATTTGGCTGTCTATCAGCCATACAGATCAGTTTGTGACAGCTAGTGTCATTTTGGAGGAAAATCATGAAAGCTAGTCCGCATAGACCAACCAAGGCTCTGATTCATCTGAGAGCTATTCGACAAAATATTCAGCAAATGGGGGCTCATATCCCTGAAGGAACACTCAAATTTGCAGTAGTCAAGGCTAATGCCTATGGTCATGGAGCTGTTGCCGTTGCCACGACTATTCAAGATGATGTTGATGGCTTTTGCGTTTCCAATATCGATGAAGCTATTGAACTCAGACAGGCTGGACTTAGCAAGCGAATCCTTATTTTAGGAGTTTCTGAAATCGAAGTTGTTGCTCTAGCTAAAGAATATGACATCACCTTGACTGTAGCTGGACTGGAGTGGATTCAAGCACTCTTAGATAAGGAAGCGGACTTAACTGGATTAACAGTCCACCTCAAGATTGATTCAGGAATGGGACGAATTGGTTTTCGAGAGGCTAGTGAAGCTGAGCAGGTTCAAGACTTGCTCCAACAACATGGTGCTCGTGTTGAAGGGATTTTTACCCACTTTGCTACTGCAGACGAGAAATCAGATGACTACTTTAATGCCCAGTTAGAACGGTTTAAAACTATTTTGGCCAGTATGAAAGGTCTTCCAGAGCTGGTTCATGCCAGCAATTCTGCAACGACTCTTTGGCATGCAGAGACTATTTTTAACGCGGTTCGTATAGGAGATGCCATGTATGGTCTTAATCCTAGCGGAGAGGTTTTGGACCTACCCTATGACTTGATTCCGGCCTTGACCTTGGAGTCTGCTATGGTCCATGTCAAGACAGTTCCAGCTGGAGCTTGTATGGGCTACGGAGCTACCTATCAGGCGGATAGCGAGCAAGTCATCGCGACCGTGCCAATCGGCTATGCGGATGGTTGGACACGAGATATGCAAAATTTCGCTGTCTTGGTAGATGGGCAAGCTTGCCCAATCGTTGGGCGAGTATCTATGGACCAAATCACCATTCGTCTGCCTAAGCTTTATCCGCTGGGAACCAAAGTAACCTTGATTGGTTCTAACGGGGGCAAGGAGATCACAGCTACTCAGGTAGCGACCTACCGTGGAACTATTAACTACGAGGTCGTTTGTCTTCTCAGCGATCGCATTCCGAGAGAGTATTATTAAAACAAAGAAAGGAGGGGGAGCATGAATCTACATCAACCCTTGCATGTCTTACCTGGTGTGGGACCAAAGTCAGCAGAAAAATACGCCAAACTAGGAATTGAAAACTTGCAAGACCTCTTGCTCTACTTTCCTTTCCGTTATGAAGATTTCAAAACCAAGCAGGTGCTGGAGCTAGAAGACGGTGAGAAGGCGGTTCTTTCTGGTCAGGTAGTGACTCCTGCTAGTGTCCAGTATTATGGTTTCAAGCGCAATCGTCTGCGCTTTAGCCTCAAGCAGGGCGAAGTCGTTTTTGCGGTGAATTTCTTTAACCAGCCCTATCTAGCAGATAAGATAGAGTTGGGAGCAACCCTTGCTGTCTTTGGAAAATGGGACCGTGCCAAGGCTAGTTTGACTGGGATGAAGGTCCTGGCTCAGGTGGAAGATGACCTCCAGCCTGTTTATCGCTTGGCTCAGGGAATCAGTCAGGCCAGTCTGGTCAAGGTCATCAAGATGGCTTTTGATCAGGGACTGGATCTCTTGATTGAGGAAAATCTTCCCCAGTCTTTGCTGGACAAATACAAACTCATGTCCCGTTGTCAGGCAGTCCGAGCTATGCATTTTCCAAAGGATTTGGCAGAATACAAGCAGGCCCTTCGCCGTATCAAGTTTGAGGAACTCTTTTATTTCCAAATGCAATTGCAGATGCTCAAGTCTGAAAATAGAGTTCAGGGAAGCGGTCTGGTTCTGGATTGGTCTCAGGAAAAAGTGACAGCAGTCAAGGAAAGTCTTCCTTTTGCCCTAACTTCAGCTCAAGAAAAGAGTTTGCAGGAAATTTTGAATGACATGAAGTCGGACCATCATATGAATCGTCTCCTACAAGGAGATGTGGGGAGCGGAAAAACGGTAGTCGCTGGTTTGGCTATGTTTGCGGCAGTGACAGCTGGCTACCAGACTGCTCTCATGGTGCCAACAGAAATTCTCGCAGAGCAACATTTTGAGAGTCTACAGAGTCTCTTCCCAGACCTAAAACTGGCTCTTTTGACAGGTTCCTTGAAAGCTGCAGAAAAGAGAGGAGTCTTGGAGACTATTGCCAAGGGTGAGGCTGATTTGATTATCGGAACTCATGCCCTGATTCAGGATGGGGTGGAGTATGCTCGTCTTGGTTTGATTATCATCGATGAGCAGCACCGTTTCGGTGTGGGGCAAAGGCGTATTTTACGGGAAAAAGGTGACAATCCTGACGTTCTCATGATGACAGCGACTCCTATTCCACGGACGCTGGCTATCACAGCCTTTGGTGATATGGATGTTTCCATTATCGACCAGATGCCAGCAGGGCGGAAGCCTATTGTGACACGCTGGATCAATCATGAGCAACTACCTCAGGTCTTGACTTGGTTAGAGGGGGAAATTCAAAAAGGTTCCCAAGCCTATGTCATCTCTCCCTTGATTGAAGAATCAGAAGCTCTGGATCTGAAAAATGCCATTGCCTTATCAGAAGAGTTGACGACTCATTTTGCAGGTAAGGCAGAGGTGGCTCTTCTACATGGTAAGATGAAGAGTGATGAAAAAGACCAGATTATGCAGGAGTTCAAAGAGAGAAAAACGGATATTCTGGTTTCGACGACTGTTATCGAGGTCGGGGTCAATGTTCCCAATGCGACCGTCATGATTATCATGGATGCCGATCGCTTCGGGCTCAGCCAGCTTCACCAGCTCAGGGGTCGTGTTGGTCGGGGAGATAAGCAGTCCTATGCAGTTCTTGTTGCCAATCCCAAGACGGATTCTGGGAAAGACCGTATGCGCATCATGACAGAAACCACCAATGGTTTTGTTCTTGCTGAGGAAGATTTGAAAATGCGTGGTTCAGGTGAAATTTTTGGAACCAGACAGTCAGGACTTCCAGAATTCCAAGTGGCTGATATTATTGAAGATTTTCCAATTTTAGAAGAAGCCAGAAAAGTTGCTAGTTACATTAGTTCGATAGAAGCTTGGCAAGAGGATTCAGAATGGCGCATGATTGCCCTTCATTTGGAGAAGAAAGAACATCTAGATTAAACTTTTTCTAAGGAAATCTTAAGCTAGCTTTCAGGTTTGGCCCTTATACTAGAGTCATCAAAAAGAAACGAGGACTCTCACATGACAGTAACGATTAAAGTAAATTACCAAACCACTTTCCAGGAGAAAGAAGCAACAAAATAATATAAATAGAAGGAAGAAAGAGCGAAATGCTCTTTTTTTGTTTGAGTTTTTTCAAGATTTGAACGGTAATTATAAATAGCTAGAGTAGAATGGAGTCAGTTCAGAGTAGACGATTACTTTCTAAATCATTAAGTGAAAGAATCAAAAGATAGTATATTTAGTTTATGGGACAATAGATTGAAAGGATATGTCTTTTCTGAAACTACTTTCAGAAACAGCTGTTCTATAAAATACTTTTGAAACTGAAATCTATTCTACCACAAAGTATTGAAAGCGCTTTAAAAATAATATATAATGAACTCATAAGAACAAGGAAAAGGAGGAAAGAGGATGCCACAGATTACTAAAGAAGCCTTGATTGCACAAATCAAAGATGGAATCATCGTTTCTTGTCAGGCCCTTCCTCACGAACCGCTCTACACAGAAGCGGGAGGAGTCATTCCCTTGCTGGTCAAAGCGGCTGAGCAAGGCGGAGCAGTCGGTATCCGAGCAAATAGTGTTCGCGATATCAAGGAAATCAAGGAGGTTACAAATCTTCCAATCATTGGGATAATAAAACGAGATTATCCACCGCAAGAACCCTTCATCACTGCTACTATGAAAGAAGTTGATGAATTGGCAGAACTTGATATAGAGGTCATTGCTCTGGATTGTACCAAGCGTGAACGCTATGATGGTTTGGAGATTCAAGAGTTCATTCGTCAGGTTAAGGAAAAATATCCTAACCAGCTCTTGATGGCTGATACAAGTACTTTCGAGGAAGGATTGGCAGCCGTTGAAGCAGGAATCGACTTTGTCGGAACAACCTTATCAGGATACACATCTTATAGTCCAAAAGTGGATGGTCCCGATTTTGAATTAATCAAAAAACTCTGTGATGCTGGTGTAGATGTCATTGCAGAAGGAAAAATTCATACACCAGAACAAGCCAAACAAATCCTAGGATATGGAGTGCGAGGTATTGTTGTTGGTGGCGCTATTACTAGACCAAAAGAGATCACAGAACGCTTTGTTGCTGGTCTCAAATAACACAATCTCAAAACAGAGGAGAGTGGTTGATGCGTCGGATGGAATGACAACGTATACAAATGCAATCTTACTCATTATCCAATATGGATACGCTTATCAATTAGGAGAATACAAATGAAATTTAGAAAACTAGCTTGTACAGTACTTGCGGGTGCTGCGGTTCTTGGCCTTGCTGCATGTGGTAATTCTGGCGGAAGTAAAGATGCTGGAAAATCTGGTAGCGATAGCGGAAAAACAGAAATCACTTGGTGGGCATTCCCAGTCTTCACACAAGAAAAAACTGGTGACGGTGTTGGAACATATGAAAAATCAATCATCGAAGCGTTTGAAAAAGTAAATCCAGATGTAAAAGTGAAATTGGAAACCATCGACTTCAAGTCAGGTCCTGAAAAAATCACAACAGCTATCGAAGCAGGAACAGCTCCAGACGTACTTTTTGATGCACCAGGACGTATCATTCAATACGGTAAAAATGGTAAATTGGCTGAGTTGAACGACCTCTTCACAGACGAATTCGTCAAAGATGTTAACAATGAAAACATTGTACAAGCAAGTAAAGCTGGAGACAAAGCTTACATGTATCCAATCAGTTCTGCACCATTCTACATGGCCATGAACAAGAAAATGTTGGAAGATGCTGGAGTTGCAAACCTTGTAAAAGAAGGTTGGACAACTGATGACTTTGAAAAAGTTTTGAAAGCGCTTAAAGATAAAGGCTACACACCAGGTTCATTGTTCAGTTCTGGTCAAGGGGGAGACCAAGGAACACGTGCCTTCATTGCAAACCTTTATGGCGGTTCTGTAACAGATAAAGATGTAACAAAATATACAACTGATGATCCTAAATTCGTCAAAGGTCTTGAAAAAGCAGCTAGCTGGATTAAAGACGGTTTATTGAACAACGGTTCACAATTTGACGGTGGAGCAGATATCCAAAACTTTGCCAACGGTCAAACATCTTACACAATTCTTTGGGCACCATCTCAAAACGGTATCCAAGCTAAACTCTTGGAAGCAAGTAAAGTAGAAGTGGTAGAAGTACCATTCCCATCAGATTCAGGTAAACCAGCTCTTGAATACCTTGTAAACGGATTTGCAGTATTCAACAACAAGGACGACAAGAAAGTTGCAGCATCTAAGAAATTCGTTCAATTCATCGCAGATGACAAAGAATGGGGTCCAAAAGACGTTGTTCGTACAGGTGCTTTCCCAGTTCGTACTTCATTTGGCAAAGTTTATGAAGACAAACGTATGGAAACAATCAGTGGTTGGACTCAATACTACTCACCATACTACAACACTATCAATGGTTTTGCTGAAATGAGAACACTTTGGTTCCCAATGTTGCAATCAGTTTCAAATGGCGATCAAAAACCAGCTGATGCATTGAAAGCATTTACCGAAAAAGCAAATGAAACTATCAAAAAAGCTACAAAACAATAAGCACTGAATCAGATTGACTCCTCCCTTTTCCCTGTGCATAATCTATGTAAGAAAAGGGAGGATTTTATTTGAAATATCAGAAACTGTCACGAAATTAAAATGAAGTTCTTGCATAAGCGAATCTTAAAAAATTTCATTTTGATTTTAAAACTGTTCAAGAAAATCCAAAATATTCTATTTGTGAAAGAGAGGTGCCGACTGTGAAAGTCAATAAAATTCGTATGCAGGAAACAGTGATTTCCTACGCTTTCTTAGCACCAGTATTATTCTTCTTTGTCATCTTTGTATTGGTTCCTATGATTATGGGATTCATTACAAGTTTCTTTAACTATTCAATGACTAAATTTGAGTTTGTGGGATTGGACAACTACATTCGTATGTTTAAAGACCCTGTCTTTATGAAGTCTTTGATTAACACAGTTATTTTGGTTGTTGGATCTGTACCGATTGTTGTTCTCTTTTCGCTCTTTGTGGCGTCGCAAACCTACCATCAAAATGCTATTGCCAGATCTTTCTACCGTTTCGTCTTCTTCCTTCCTGTTGTAACAGGTAGTGTTGCCGTAACAGTTGTTTGGAAATGGATTTATGACCCATTATCAGGGATTCTAAACTTTGTCCTTAAGTCAAGCCATATCATCAGCCAGAATATTTCTTGGTTGGGAGATAAACACTGGGCATTACTGGCAATTATGATTATCCTCTTGACAACTTCAGTTGGTCAACCAATCATCCTCTACATAGCTGCTATGGGGAATATTGACAATTCACTGGTTGAAGCGGCTCGTGTAGACGGTGCAACTGAATTTCAAGTTTTCTGGAAGATTAAATGGCCAAGCCTTCTTCCAACAACTCTCTACATCGCAATCATCACAACAATTAACTCATTTCAAGTTTTCGCCTTGATTCAACTATTAACATCTGGTGGGCCAAACTACTCAACAAGTACCTTGATGTACTACCTTTACGAAAAAGCCTTCCAATTGACCGAATACGGGTATGCTAATACCATTGGTGTCTTCTTGGCAGTCATGATTGCTATTGTAAGCTTTGTTCAATTTAAGGCGCTCGGAAATGACGTAGAATATTAAAGAAAGGAGACAGCTATGCAATCTACACAAAAGAAACCTATAACAGCTTTCACTGTTATTTCAACTATTATCTTGCTCTTGTTGACCGTGCTGTTCATCTTTCCATTCTACTGGATTTTGACAGGGGCCTTCAAATCACAACCTGATACCATCGTTATTCCACCACAATGGTTCCCTAAAATGCCAACCATGGAAAACTTCCAACAACTCATGGTGCAAAACCCTGCTATGCAGTGGATGTGGAACTCTGTGTTTATCTCATTGGTAACCATGTTCTTAGTCTGTGCGACCTCATCTCTAGCAGGTTATGTATTGGCTAAAAAACGTTTCTATGGGCAACGTATTCTCTTTGCAATCTTTATTGCTGCTATGGCACTTCCAAAACAAGTTGTCCTTGTACCATTGGTACGTATCGTCAACTTCATGGGAATTCACGATACTCTCTGGGCAGTTATCTTGCCTTTGATTGGATGGCCATTCGGGGTCTTCCTCATGAAACAGTTCAGTGAGAATATTCCTACAGAGTTGCTTGAATCAGCTAAAATCGACGGTTGTGGTGAGATTCGTACCTTCTGGAGCGTAGCCTTCCCAATTGTGAAACCAGGATTTGCAGCCCTTGCAATCTTTACCTTCATCAATACATGGAACGACTACTTCATGCAGTTGGTAATGCTGACTTCACGTAATAATTTGACCATTTCACTCGGTGTTGCGACTATGCAGGCTGAAATGGCAACCAACTATGGTTTGATCATGGCAGGTGCAGCTCTTGCAGCAGTTCCAATCGTAACAGTCTTCCTAGTCTTCCAAAAATCCTTTACTCAAGGTATTACCATGGGAGCGGTCAAAGGTTAAGAAAAGTAAACTGGTGTGTCAAGATTGCGGAAGTGGTCTTGACATGCTATGGAAATATAGATGTTATAAGTGTCTACAAAATGTTGGGTATGCAGTTACTTTATGAAGTTTTGTTAGACACTTATCAACTTAAGAATGATTTTAGTTAACTATCAGAAACGAAGGAAACAGTATGATTTTTGACGATTTGAAAAATATTACCTTTTACAAGGGGATTCATCCTAATCTAGACAAGGCTATCGACTATCTCTATCAACATCGTAAGGATTCTTTCGAGTTAGGAAAGTATGAGATTGACGGGGACAAGGTCTTTCTAGTTGTTCAGGAAAATGTCCTCAATCAAGCTGAAAATGATCAATTTGAGCATCATAAGAACTATGCAGACTTGCATTTGCTGGTAGAAGGACATGAATATTCGAGCTACGGTTCACGTATCAAAGACGAGGCAGTAGCATTCGACGAAGCAAGTGACATTGGCTTTGTTCATTGTCATGAACATTACCCACTCTTGTTGGGTTATCACAATTTTGCGATTTTCTTCCCAGGAGAACCACATCAGCCAAATGGCTATGCAGGTATGGAAGAGAAGGTTCGCAAATATCTCTTTAAAATTTTGATTGACTAAAAAATCAGGAGGAGCAAACATGGCACAAAAAGGAGTAAGCCTTATCAAGGCAGCATTTGATACAGACAACTTTCTCATGCGTTTTAGTGAGAAGGTCTTGGATATCGTGACAGCCAATCTTCTTTTTGTCGTCTCTTGTTTACCCATCGTGACGATTGGAGTGGCGAAAATTAGCCTCTACGAGACTATGTTTGAGATTAAGAAGAGCAGACGTGTGCCTGTCTTTAAAATCTATCTAAGAGCTTTCAAGGAAAATCTGAAACTAGGTCTTCAGTTAGGTCTGCTTGAGTTGGGCATTGTCTCATTAAGCCTTCTAGACCTCTATCTCTTCTGGGGTCAGACAGCTATGCCTTTCCAAATGGTAAAAGCTATTTGTCTAGGTATTCTTATCTTCCTCACTATCGTGATGTTGGCTAGCTATCCAATCGCTGCACGCTATGATTTGACTTGGAAAGAAGTCTTACAAAAAGGACTTATCTTGGCAAGTTTTAACTTTCCTTGGTTCTTCCTTATGTTAGCCATTCTCTTTCTCATTGTGTTGGTTCTTTATCTGTCCGCCTTCAGTTTGCTTTTAGGTGGCTCAGCCTTCCTGCTTTTTGGGTTTGGACTCTTGGTCTTTATTCAGACTGGATTGATGGAGAAAATTTTCGCAAAATACCAATAAGATGGCTTGTTTCTGAAACTACTTTCAAGCTATAAACATTTCAAAATACATATCGAAACTAAAATCTAAGTGTACACAAGATGTTGAAAGCGTTTTTCACAAGGTGTATACTAAACACGTAAAGAATAAATCCTGCTTTTAGCAGAAAAAAAGAAATCTTAGGAGAAAATCTATGTCAGATTTAAAAAAATACGAAGGTGTCATTCCAGCCTTCTACGCATGTTATGATGATCAAGGAGAAGTAAGTCCAGAGCGTACGCGTGCCTTGGTTCAATACTTCATTGATAAAGGTGTTCAAGGTCTTTATGTCAATGGTTCTTCTGGTGAATGTATCTACCAAAGCGTTGAAGACCGCAAATTGATTTTGGAAGAAGTCATGGCGGTTGCCAAAGGTAAATTGACTATCATTGCTCACGTTGCTTGCAACAATACCAAAGACAGTATGGAACTTGCTCGCCATGCTGAAAGCTTGGGTGTAGATGCTATTGCAACGATTCCACCGATTTACTTCCGCTTGCCAGAATACTCAGTTGCTAAATACTGGAATGATATCAGTTCTGCAGCTCCAAACACAGACTACGTGATTTACAACATTCCTCAATTGGCAGGGGTTGCTTTGACTCCAAGCCTTTACACAGAAATGTTGAAAAATCCACGTGTTATCGGTGTTAAGAACTCTTCTATGCCAGTTCAAGATATCCAAACCTTTGTGAGCCTTGGTGGAGAAGACCACATCGTCTTTAACGGTCCAGATGAGCAGTTCTTAGGTGGTCGTCTCATGGGAGCTAAAGCTGGTATCGGTGGTACTTATGGTGCTATGCCAGAACTCTTCTTGAAACTCAACCAATTGATTGCTGACAAAGACTTAGAGACAGCGCGTGAATTGCAATACGCTATCAATGCAATCATTGGCAAATTGACTGCTGCACATGGAAATATGTATGGAGTGATTAAAGAAGTCTTGAAGATCAATGAAGGCTTGAATATTGGTTCTGTTCGTTCACCATTGACACCAGTGACTGAAGAAGATCGTCCAGTTGTAGAAGCAGCTGCTGCCTTGATTCGTGAAACCAAGGAGCGCTTCCTCTAATCCATAAGGAGGTATTTATGACACACTACGTTGCAATTGATATCGGTGGAACCAACATCAAATATGGTTTGATCGACCAAGAAGGCCAACTTGTTGAATCGCATGAAATGCCAACAGAGGCGCATAAAGGTGGACCTCATATCTTACAAAAGACCAAAGATATCGTAGCCAGCTATTTAGAACAAGGCCCAGTAGCAGGTGTTGCTATTTCTTCTGCAGGAATGGTGGATCCAGATAAGGGTGAGATTTTCTATGCTGGACCTCAGATTCCAAATTATGCAGGAACCAAGTTCAAGAAGGAAATCGAGACTAGCTTTGCGATTCCTTGTGAGATTGAAAATGATGTCAACTGTGCAGGTCTTGCTGAGGCAGTATCTGGTTCAGGCAAGGGAGCGAGTGTGACACTTTGCTTGACCATTGGAACCGGTATCGGTGGTTGCTTGATTATGGATGGGAAAGTCTTCCATGGATTTAGCAATTCGGCCTGTGAAGTTGGTTATATGCATATGCAGGATGGAGCATTCCAAGATTTGGCTTCTACAACAGCCTTGGTGGAGTATGTAGCAGCAGGTCATGGAGATCCAGTTGATCAGTGGAATGGTCGTCGGATTTTTAAGGAAGCTACTGAAGGCAACAAGATTTGTATGGCTGGTATTGACCGCATGGTAGACTATCTAGGAAAAGGTCTGGCAAATATTTGCTACGTTGCTAATCCAGAAGTGGTCATTCTCGGTGGCGGTATCATGGGACAAGAAGCTATCCTCAAACCCAAAATCCGTACAGCCTTGAAAGAAGCCTTGGTACCAAGTCTGGCTGATAAGACGAGATTAGAATTTGCCCATCACCAAAATACGGCAGGAATGTTGGGTGCCTACTATCATTTCAAGACAAAACAATCCTAGTTTGGCCCAGCCAAACTAGGATTTTCTAATCAAATCCTCTTGACTTTCTTTATAATTGTGAGATAATAAATAAAATATATAAAGGAATTATATAAAATGGCTATAGCAAATTCAAGTAAAATTGTGACCTTCCAAGCTAATAGAGAATTAGTAAATGATGCCATGGAAGTGTTAAAAGAAAAAAATCTCTCTCTTTCATCGGCACTTAGATTATTTTTAAAGAATGTTGCCGTAACAAATGAAGTAGATTTACTGAGTGAAGAGGAATTAGAGAAGGAGTATTTGTTTAGACAATTACAAGCAGAAGTTCAAGAAAGTTATGCCAAGATTGAGGCTGGAAATTACTTGACAGATGAGGATGTCGTGACACGCTATGGATTATAAAAAATATCGGATTTTGTATTCTCCTAGAGTGATTGATAGTCTGGACAAAATATATCAGTATATAGCGGAGGAAATTGGTTCTGTAGAGGCTGCGAGACGAAAAGTAGCCAGTATTAGAAAAGATATTAATCGTCTAGAAATTTTCCCCCAAGCTGGATTTGATGCCGATGAAAAATTTGGTAAGAAATTAGACCCTCGCTACCAAACGCGAGGATTGACCTTGAGTAAGGATTACATCGTATTATATACAATTGTGGAGGATACTGTCAGACTTGCTTATTTACTCCCTTCAAAAAGTGATTATATGAAATTATTTAAGACTAAATCAAGATACGACTAACTCATAATCTAGAAGAGGTGTGTTTGGTGATGAATAAAAATCCTAGTTTGGCTAAGCCAAACTAGGATTTTCTGACGCGTTTTTGTCTACGATAGCCGTTGAGTTTTTTATTTTCCCAATAGCTATTAAAGATTTTCTCCTTGCTTTCACGATTGATTTCCAAAAAGTAGGCATAAATTAAATCGATAAAGAAGAGCATAGGAAGTTGAGCGGATATTCGTTGGATGTAGGAGGATTGACTATGGGTGGCTACAAGAACAGTCTCTGTATAGGTCTGGCTATCTTTATTGGGAACACTTGTAAAAAGTACAGTCTTTGCCCCCATCTCCTTGGCATCTAATAGGCTATCTAAAATAGAAGGAGTTGTGCCAGAAAGTGAGAAACCGAGTACGAGACAATTCTCATCCATAATGCTGGTTGTCCAAGCAAAACCGTCTTGGTCGGTCAAGGCCTCACAGACCACACCTAGACGCATGAAGCGTAATTTCATTTCACGAGCGACAAGGCCAGAACTACCTGTTCCGAAGAAGTAGACACGCTCAGCATCTTCAATTAATTGGGCGATTCGTTCTAGTTGGACTTCGTCAATCAAGTCCTGTGTTTGTTCCCGCATACTGCTATAACTTCTAAGGACTCGTTTTGTCAGTGGACTGTGTTTGTGAGAATGGGTGTCTTGTTTCTCTGCTTGGTGCAGGTATTGAAAAATAAATTCTCTATAGCCTGTAAAACCACACTTTTTAGCAAAGCGAGTTAGTGCAGCCTGAGAGATATGTAATTTTTGAGTGACCTGTTGGGAAGATAAATCATCTGTAATCGTTTCAGCTTGCAAAAAATAGCGAGCGATTTCTTGCTCAAGGTCTGTCATTTCTTCAAAATGTGAATCAATGACAGTTGCGATATCTGGTTTGTCCATAGGGAAGGCTCCTTTAAATGAGTCGTATTGGAAAAAGACTAGATTATTGAACTTTTACATTCATTATAACATATAATATAGGGATGAATAAATAAAAACGTATCTTACCTTAAAAACGAAAAAAGCTTCTTTCTTTTCCATAATTTTCTGCTCAAATTATGGTACAATGAAGAGTAAGATTTTAAATAGAAATGAGACTGATTTGTATGAGAAAATTTAACAGCCATTCGATTCCGATTCGGCTTAATTTATTGTTTTCAATCGTCATTTTGCTCTTTATGGCCATCATTGGTCGTCTGCTTTATATGCAGGTTTTGAACAAGGATTTTTATGAGACAAAATTAGCATCTGCTAGTAAAACAAAGGTGACCACTAGTTCGGCTCGGGGCGAAATTTATGATGCCAGTGGCAAGCCTTTGGTTGAAAATACTGTGAAACAAGTTGTTTCCTTTACCCGAAACAACAAAATGACGGCTGCAGATTTGAAAGAAACAGCCAAGAAGTTGCTAGCCTATGTGGGAGTTTCTTCTCCAACATTGACTGATAGACAGTTGGCGGACTATTACCTAGCAGATCAAGATGTCTATAAGAAAGCAGTGGAAAGTTTACCACGTGAGAAGCGACTGGATTCTGATGGCAATCAATTATCTGAATCCGAGCTTTACAATAATACTGTTGAAAGTATCGATCCAAGTCAATTGACCTACTCGGATGACGAAAAGAAAGAAATTTATCTATTTAGCCAACTCAATGCAGTTGGAAATTTTGCGACAGGAACCATTGCGACAGACTCCTTGACAGATACTCAGATTGCCTTGATTGCTTCGGCTTCTAAGAATTTACCTGGGATCAGTATTTCAACTTCGTGGGATCGAAAGGTTCTAGAGACTTCTCTTTCGTCTATAGTAGGAAGTGTATCCAGTGAAAAAGCTGGTCTACCAGCTGAAGAAGCAGATGCTTATATTAAAAAGGGCTATTCTCTAAATGATCGTGTTGGGACTTCTTATCTAGAAAAACAATACGAGGAAACCTTGCAAGGAAAACGCTCGGTGAAAGAAATCCATCTAGACAAGTATGGCAATATGGAAAGTGTCGAAAATATCGAAGATGGTACCAAAGGGAATAATATTAAACTGACTATTGATTTGGCCTTCCAAGATAGCGTGGACAATCTGCTTAAGAGTTATTTCAATTCCGAACTGGGAAATGGAGGAGCCAAATATTCTGAAGGTGTGTATGCAGTTGCTTTGAACCCAAAAACAGGTGCAGTTTTGTCTATGTCAGGACTCAAACATGACTTGAAAACGGGAGATTTAACACCTGATTCCTTGGGAACAGTAACCAATGTCTTTGTCCCGGGTTCGGTTGTCAAGGCGGCGACCATCAGCTCTGGTTGGGAGAATGGAGTCTTATCAGGGAATCAGACCTTGACAGACCAACCGATTGTCTTCCAAGGTTCAGCTCCAATTAATTCTTGGTATACTCAAGCCTACGGTTCATTCCCGATTACAGCTGTGGAAGCCTTGGAGTATTCTTCTAATACCTATATGGTTCAAACGGCTTTGGGCATTATGGGTCAAACTTATCAACCTAATATGTTTGTTGGAACCAGCAATTTGGAATCAGCTATGGGGAAATTACGTGCGACATTTGCGGAATATGGTCTTGGAGCTTCAACGGGTATTGATCTTCCGGATGAATCTACAGGATTTACCCCTAAGGAATATGACTTTGCCAATTACATTACCAATGCCTTTGGCCAGTTTGATAACTACACCCCTATGCAATTAGCCCAGTACGTTGGAACTATTGCCAACAACGGTGTTCGGATTGCCCCCCACATTGTCGAGGGGATTTATGGAAACAACGAACAAGGTGGCTTAGGGAACTTAATCCAATCTATTGAAACCAAGGAAATGAATAAAATTAATATTTCTGAGTCTGATGTTTCCATCCTCCAACAAGGCTTTTATCAAGTGTCACATGGTGGTAGTGCTTTGACAACCGGTCGTGCCTTTTCAAATGGCGCAGCGGTATCCATTAGTGGAAAAACAGGTACTGCTGAAAGTTATGTTGAGGGCGGTCAAAAAGCTAACAATACTAATGCTGTGGCCTATGCACCATCAGATAATCCTCAAATCGCTGTAGCTGTTGTCTTCCCTCATAACACCAACCTTACAAATGGTGTCGGACCTTCCATTGCGCGCGATATTATCAACCTCTATAACCAACATCATCCAATGAATTAGAAAGGAACGTATGCTTTATCCAACACCTATTGCTAAGCTAATTGACAGTTATTCGAAGTTACCGGGTATCGGGATTAAGACGGCTACCCGTCTGGCCTTCTATACTATTGGAATGTCTGATGACGATGTCAATGAATTTGCTAAAAATCTCCTTTCTGCTAAGAGAGAGCTGACCTACTGTTCCATCTGCGGTCGCCTGACTGATGACGATCCTTGCTCTATCTGTACCGATCCGACTCGTGACCAGACAACGATTTTAGTTCTCGAAGATAGTCGCGATGTGGCAGCCATGGAGAATATCCAAGAATACCACGGGCTCTATCATGTCTTACATGGTCTTATTTCTCCCATGAATGGTATCAGTCCAGATGATATCAATCTCAAGAGCCTTATGACTCGTCTTATGGATAGTGAAGTTTCAGAAGTGATTGTGGCGACCAATGCTACAGCGGACGGGGAAGCGACTTCGATGTATCTTTCACGTTTGCTCAAGCCAGCTGGTATCAAGGTTACGCGTCTAGCGCGAGGTCTCGCTGTCGGAGCGGATATTGAGTATGCGGACGAAGTGACACTCTTACGAGCCATTGAAAATCGAACAGAGTTGTAAGTCTAGACAAATTAACACACTCAATTCATTTAGACAAAAATTAAGGAGACCGACAGTTGTTTTATCGGTCTCTTTTTAGATTTATTGAAGACCAGTATCAGGTTCAAGTTTCAAAAAAGAAGCAAATATGATATACTAAAGAACGAGTATTCTATTAGAATTGGAACAAATAATATGAAACAAACGATTATTCTTTTATACGGTGGACGTAGTGCAGAGCGTGAAGTCTCTGTTCTTTCAGCTGAGAGTGTGATGCGTGCGGTCAACTACGACCGTTTCACAGTCAAGACTTTCTTCATCAGCCAGTCGGGTGATTTTATTAAAACGCAAGAATTTAGCCATACTCCAGGTCAAGAGGATCGTCTTATGACCAATGAAACCATTGATTGGGATAAGAAAGTTGCACCAAGTGCTATATACGAAGAGGGAGCAGTGGTCTTTCCAGTCCTTCATGGTCCGATGGGAGAGGATGGCTCTGTTCAAGGATTCTTGGAAGTTTTGAAAATGCCTTACGTCGGTTGTAACATCTTGTCATCTAGTCTTGCCATGGATAAAATCACCACTAAGCGTGTCTTAGAATCTGTCGGGATTGCCCAAGTTCCTTATGTGGCCATTGTCGAAGGTGATGATGTGACTGTTAAAATTGCCGAAGTTGAAGAAAAATTGACTTATCCAGTTTTCACAAAACCATCAAACATGGGTTCAAGTGTCGGTATTTCAAAATCTGAAAATCAAGAAGAACTCCGTCAAGCCTTGAAACTTGCCTTCCAATATGACAGCCGTGTCTTGGTAGAGCAAGGGGTAAATGCCCGTGAAATCGAGGTTGGTCTCTTGGGCAACTACGATGTCAAAAGCACGCTTCCAGGGGAAGTAGTCAAGGATGTAGCCTTTTATGACTACGATGCCAAGTATATTGATAACAAGATTACCATGGATATCCCAGCTAAGATCAGTGATGATGTGGTAGCTGTCATGCGTCAAAATGCAGAAACTGCCTTCCGTGCCATTGGTGGGCTCGGTCTCTCTCGTTGCGATTTCTTCTATACAGACAAGGGAGAGGTTTTCCTCAACGAGCTCAATACCATGCCAGGTTTCACCCAGTGGTCAATGTATCCACTACTTTGGGACAATATGGGAATTAGCTACCCAGATCTAATCGAGCGTTTGGTTGACCTTGCCAAGGAAAGTTTTGACAAGCGCGAAGCGCATTTGCTATAAAAATGAAAGAGAGGGTAGAAGTCAGAACCGTCACTGCCAGGTGATTAGAGTTCTCGGACTTCGACCCTTTTTAAAGGAGTAGAAATGAAACTTACAATTCACGAAGTTGCCCAAGCTGTTAGAGCTAAAAATGATGTTAGTCTTTTTGCGGATACTCAGTTAGAAAAGGCTGAGTTTGACAGTCGTTTGATTAGGACTGGAGATTTATTTGTGCCACTTAAAGGTGCGCGTGATGGTCATGACTTTATCGAAACAGCCTTTGAAAATGGCGCTGCTGTAACCCTGTCTGAGAAAGAGGTTGCAAATCATCCTTATATTTTGGTAGATGATGTGTTGACTGCTTTTCAACAACTAGCTGCCTACTATCTTGAAAAAACGGGAGTTGATGTCTTTGCAGTTACAGGTTCAAATGGCAAGACAACGACCAAGGATATGTTGGCGCACTTGCTTTCAATAACCTACAAAACCTACAAAACACAAGGAAACTACAATAACGAGATTGGCCTTCCTTACACAGTTCTCCATATGCCTGAAGGGACAGAAAAGTTGGTCTTGGAGATGGGACAGGATCACTTGGGAGATATCCATCTCTTGTCAGAATTGGCCCATCCAAAAACAGCCATTGTGACCTTGGTGGGGGAAGCTCATTTGGCATTTTTCAAAGACCGCTCGGAAATTGCCAAAGGAAAAATGCAAATTGCAGACGGGATGTCTTCGAATTCCTTGCTTTTAGCGCCAGCTGACACTATTGTAGAGGACTACTTGCCAACTGATAAAAAGGTAGTTCGTTTTGGCCAAGGAGCAGAGTTGGAAATTACCGACTTGGTTGAGCGTAAGGATAACTTGACCTTTAAGGCCAATTTCTTGGAGCAACCCCTTGATTTGCCAGTGACTGGTAAGTACAATGCCACCAATGCTATGATTGCATCCTATGTTGCCCTGCAAGAAGGAGTTCCAGAGGAGCAAATTCGTCAGGCCTTCCAAAATCTTGAATTGACGCGTAACCGTACCGAGTGGAAGAAAGCGGCCAATGGAGCAGATATTCTGTCTGACGTATACAATGCCAATCCAACTGCTATGAAGCTGATTTTAGAGACTTTCTCTGCCATTCCAGCCAACGAAGGTGGCAAGAAAATCGCTGTCTTGGCGGACATGAAGGAACTTGGTGACCAGTCTATTCAACTCCATAATCAGATGATTTTGAGCCTTTCTCCAGATGTGCTTGATACAGTTATTTTCTATGGAGAAGACATTGCAGAATTGGCCCAATTGGCTAGTCAAATGTTCCCAATCGGCCACGTTTACTACTTCAAGAAAACAGAAAACCAAGACCAATTTGAAGACCTAGTTAAGCAGGTCAAAGAAAGCCTTGGAGTGCATGACCAAATCCTGCTCAAAGGCTCTAACTCCATGAATCTAGCTAAGCTGGTAGAAAGTTTAGAAAATGAAGCTAAGTGATTTTGTCAAACATTTACGTATTTCTAAATTCATTTTTCTTAAGTAGCATGGTATAATAAAATGCAGGAAAATTTTGAAACATGAGGAAGACTAGATGAATTTATGGGATATTTTCTTTACGACCCAAGCAACAGAGCCACCCAAGTTTGATCTTTTTTGGTATGTCAGTATATTTACACTCTTGGCCTTGACCTTTTATACAGCCTATCGTTATCGTGAAAAGAAGGCTTATCAACGATTTTTCCAAATCTTGCAGGCAGTTCAGTTAATCCTTCTTTATGGATGGTACGGGGTTAATCATATGCCATTGTCAGAAAGCTTACCCTTTTACCATTGCCGTATGGCTATGTTTGTGGTGCTTTTGCTTCCTGGTCAGTCTAAATATAGGCAGTATTTTGCATTACTAGGAACATTTGGGACATTAGCTGCCTTTGTTTATCCAGTGCCAGATCCCTATCCTTTCCCACATATTGCCATTTTGTCCTTTATCTTTGGCCACTTAGCTCTCTTGGGGAACTCACTGGTTTATCTCTTGAGACAGTACGATGCGAGAATGCTAGATGTGAAAAGAATTTTTCTCATGACCTTTGCATTAAATGCCTTGATTTTTGTGGTCAATTTAGTAACAGGTGGAGATTACGGATTCTTGACAAAACCACCATTGGTTGGAGACCATGGCTTAGTAGCTAATTATTTAATCGTTTCCCTGGCCTTATCAGCAGCGATTACGTTAACAAAGAAAATCTTGGAACTATTTTTAGAACAAGAAGCAGAAAAAATGATTGCAAAGAAAGCTTAGAAATGAGCTTTCTTTTTTTCATAAATCTGATTTTTTATAACTTGTTTGGAAAATAAAAAAATTTGATGAGCGAATGTGAAAAAATGGTAAGTAAATTTAGGAAAAACTAAGCACGATTGGATTTTTTGTGTTATAATATTCTGTGAATAGCTATGCCCTATTTTAGCTATATTGAATAGAAGTTTGAAACTTGGAAGAGAGAGGATGCGATGTAATGGCTAGAGATGGTTTTTTTACAGGCTTAGATATCGGAACTAATTCGATTAAAGTATTGGTTGCCGAGCATAGAAATGGTGAACTAAACGTAATTGGTGTAAGTAATGCCAAGAGTAAAGGTGTAAAGGATGGGATTATCGTTGACATTGAAGCAGCAGCAACTGCTATCAAGTCAGCTATTTCCCAAGCAGAAGAGAAAGCTGGCATTTCAATCAAATCAGTGAATGTTGGTTTGCCTGGAAATCTTTTGCAGGTAGAACCAACTCAAGGTATGATTCCAGTTACATCTGATACAAAAGAAATTACAGATCAAGATGTTGAAAATGTTGTTAAATCAGCCTTGACAAAGAGTATGACACCAGATCGTGAAGTCATTACTTTTATTCCAGAAGAATTTATCGTAGATGGTTTCCAAGGTATTCGTGACCCACGTGGTATGATGGGGGTTCGTCTTGAAATGCGTGGTTTGCTTTACACAGGTCCACGTACTATTCTTCACAATTTACGCAAGACAGTTGAGCGCTCAGGTGTTCAAGTTGAAAATATTATTATTTCACCATTGGCTTTGGTTCGTTCAGTCTTGAACGAAGGAGAACGTGAATTTGGAGCTACTGTGATTGATATGGGAGCAGGTCAAACAACTGTTGCTACAATCCGTAACCAAGAACTCCAGTTTACAAATATTCTTCAAGAAGGTGGAGATTATGTCACAAAAGATATCTCTAAAGTCTTGAAGACTTCACAGAAATTAGCTGAAGGATTGAAATTAAACTATGGTGAAGCCTACCCTTCACTTGCAAGCAATGAAACCTTCCAAGTTGAAGTAATTGGTGAAGTAGAGCCTGTAGAAGTTACAGAAAGCTACCTAGCAGAGATTATTTCAGCCCGCATTAAGCACATTTTTGAACAAATCAAACAAGAGTTGGAAAGAAGACATTTGTTGGATCTTCCAGGTGGGATTGTTCTGATTGGTGGAAATGCTATTTTACCAGGTGTTGTAGAACTTGCACAGGAAGTCTTTGGCGTTGGTGTCAAACTTTACGTTCCAAATCAAGTTGGAATCCGTAATCCTGCCTTCGCTCATGTGATTAGCTTGTCTGAATTTGCTGGTCAATTGACTGAGGTGCATTTATTAGCACAAAGAGCAGTCAAGGGTGAGGATACTTTGCGTCACCAACCAATTAATTTTGGTGGGATGATTCAACGCGTTACGCAAGTAGCACAACCTACCCCTATTCAACCAGTTCAAAATACTGAGGTAGAGCAATCAGCTTCTACGAACGTAGTTGCTCCCAAAGAAGATAAAGTATCTTCTCAAAATAAACCAAAAATCGCAGATCGTTTCCGTGGCTTAATCGGAAGCATGTTTGATGAATAAAAGAGGAAAAATAAACTATGACATTTTCATTTGATACAGCAGTAGCTCAAGGTGCAGTTATTAAAGTAATCGGTGTTGGTGGAGGTGGCGGTAACGCCATTAACCGCATGGTTGACGAAGGTGTTGCAGGCGTAGAATTTATCGCAGCAAACACAGATGTACAAGCTTTGAGTAGTACAAAAGCTGAGACTGTAATTCAGTTAGGCCCTAAATTGACTCGTGGTTTGGGTGCTGGCGGTCGACCTGAAGTTGGTCAAAAGGCAGCTGAAGAAAGCGAAGAAGCCTTGACTCAAGCTATTACTGGAGCAGATATGGTCTTCATTACTGCAGGTATGGGAGGTGGCTCTGGTACTGGTGCAGCTCCTGTTATTGCCCGCATTGCTAAAGATTTAGGTGCTCTTACAGTTGGTGTTGTGACACGTCCTTTCGGTTTTGAAGGAAGCAAACGTGGTCAGTATGCTGTAGAAGGAATCAATCAACTTCGTGAGCATGTGGATACTCTATTGATTATTTCAAACAACAACTTGCTTGAAATTGTTGATAAGAAAACTCCACTTCTTGAAGCTCTTAGCGAAGCAGATAACGTACTTCGCCAAGGTGTTCAAGGGATTACGGACTTGATTACAAATCCTGGTTTGATTAATCTTGACTTTGCCGATGTGAAAACAGTTATGGCAAATAAAGGAAACGCCCTAATGGGTATCGGTATCGGTAGTGGTGAAGAACGTGTGGTAGAAGCAGCTCGTAAGGCAATCTACTCACCACTTCTTGAAACAACTATTGACGGTGCTGAGGATGTTATCGTCAACGTTACTGGTGGTCTTGATTTGACTTTGATTGAAGCAGAAGAAGCTTCAGAAATTGTCAACCAAGCAGCTGGTCAAGGAGTGAACATCTGGCTCGGAACATCTATCGATGAAAACATGAAAGATGAAATTCGTGTGACAGTCGTTGCAACTGGTGTTCGTCAAGATCGTGTTGAAAAAGTTGTGGGCCATGCACCAAGACAAGCTGTCCGTCATGAACAAGCAAGTCCTAATCATGCACACAATCATAATCGTCAGTTTGATATGGCTGAAACTGCAGAAATTCCAAGTCCAGCGCCTCGTCGCACAGAAACTTCTCAAACTTCAGCATTTGGTGATTGGGACTTGCGTCGTGAGACAATTGTTCGACCAACTGATTCAGTGGTATCACCAGTTGAACGTTTCGAAGCGCCATCTTTACACGATGAGGATGAATTAGACACTCCTCCATTTTTCAAAAATCGTTAAGTAAATGAATTTGAAAGAAAATACAGAACGTGTTTTTCAACAAATAAAAGATGCAAGTCAGCAGTCAGGAAGAGAAGCCAATTCTGTTTCGGTTGTTGCTGTTACAAAATATGTAGACGTACCGACAGCGGAGGCTTTGCTTCCGCTAGGTGTGCATCATATTGGTGAAAATCGTGTGGATAAATTTCTTGAGAAATATGAAGCTTTAAAAGATAGAAATATTACCTGGCATTTGATTGGAACCTTGCAAAGACGCAAGGTCAAAGATGTCATTCAGTATGTTGATTATTTCCATGCTTTGGATTCATTAAAGCTAGCAGAGGAAATTCAAAAAAGAAGTGACCGAGTTGTTAAGTGTTTCTTACAAGTAAATATCTCAAGGGAAGAGAGCAAACATGGTTTTTCAAGGGAAGAACTACTGGAGCTCTTGCCAGAATTGGCCACCTTAGATAAAATTGAATATGTCGGCTTGATGACCATGGCTCCTTTTGAAGCTAGTAGTGATGAGTTGAAAGAAATTTTTAAAGCTACGCAGGATTTGCAACTAGAAATTAGAGAAAAACAAATTCCCAATATGCCAATGACGGACTTGAGTATGGGTATGAGTCGTGACTACAAGGAAGCGATTGAATTTGGCTCAACCTTTGTCAGAATTGGTACAGCATTTTTTAAATAGGAAAGAAATATGTCTTTAAAAGATAGATTTGATAAATTTATAGATTATTTTACAGAAGATGGAGAAGATGTTGGTACTACATATCAGCCTAAAGCTGAAGAGCCGATTGTGACTCCAGTCCCTTCTGTTCAAGAGTTGCCTCAACAAGCTGGTAGCACGCCATCTAAAGATAAAAACATCACTCGTCTCCATGCCCGTCAACAAGAGTTGGCTATGCAAAGTCAACGTTCTACTGATAAGGTGACAATTGATGTTCGTTATCCACGTAAATACGAAGATGCCACAGATATTGTTGATTTATTAGCTGGTAACGAAAGTATTTTGATTGATTTCCAATATATGACAGAAGTTCAAGCACGTCGTTGTTTGGATTATCTGGACGGGGCTCGTCACGTTTTGGCTGGTAACATGAAAAAGGTAGCATCTACTATGTACCTGCTGACACCAGTTGATGTTGTCGTTAATATTGAAGATATCAAAATCCCAGATGAATCACAAAATGGTGAATTTGGCTTTGATATGAAACGTACGAGAGTAAGATAATGATCTTTCTCATTCGTTTTGTTCAAAATGCAGTGGATATCTATTCACTGATTTTAATCATTTTTGCTCTGATGTCTTGGTTTCCCAATGCTTATGAATCACGTCTTGGGCGCTTGATTATTAGTTTAGTGAAACCGATAGTAGCTCCCTTGCAACGTTTACCCCTCCAGATTGCAGGTCTTGACTTGTCTGTCTGGATTGCGGTATTACTAGTTCACTTCCTAGGGGAGCAGTTGATTCGACTTTTAGTAATCTTTCTATGAACAAGATGATTTATCAACACTTTTCTAAGAATGATTCGTCTTTTATTGATAAGGGAGTAGAATGGATAAAAAAGGTAGAAGATTCTTATTCTCCTTTTTTAACACCCTTTATAAATCCCCATCAAGAAAAGATTTTAAAGGTGCTAGCATCAACCAACGGCATCTCCTACATGAGCAGTCGGCTGTTTCTTGAAACTGAATATGTACGGGTACTCCTGTATCCTGATTATTTTGATCCGGAATTCTCTGATTTTGAACTTTCCTTGCAAGAAATTGTCTATCCTAATAAGTTTGAACGCTTAACGCATGCAAAAATATTAGGAACTGTTTTAAATCAGCTGGGAATTGATAGAAAGCTATTTGGTGATATCTTAGTCAATGAAGAGAGAGCACAGATTATCATTAATCGACAGTTTACTCTCCTTTTTCAAGACGGTATTACGAAAATTGCTCGTCTACCGGTTCGTCTAGAAGAACGGGATTTTACTGAGAAGATTGATACAGTGGAGGACTATCAAGAATTAGATATTTGTATAGCTAGTTCTAGGTTAGATGTTTTTCTAGCTGGGGTCTTCAAGCTCTCTAGAAATCAGGCAAATCAGTTAATTGAAAAGCAGGCAGTTCAAGTCAATTACCATTTAGTTGAAAAATCAGATTATGCAGTTCAAGTTGGTGATTTGATTAGTGTAAGGAAATTTGGTCGATTGAAACTTGTTAGGGATAATGGGCAAACAAAAAAAGATAAAAAGAAATTAACGGTCCAATTGTTATTAAGTAAGTGAGGAAAATTATGCCAATTACATCGTTAGAAATCAAAGATAAAACCTTTAGCACACGCTTTAGAGGGTTTGATCAAGAAGAAGTAGATGAATTTTTAGATATTGTAGTCCGTGATTATGAAGATTTGGTTCGCTCTAATCATGATAAGGATTTACATATTAAGAGTTTGGAAGAGCGTTTGTCTTACTTTGATGAGATGAAAGATTCATTGAGCCAGTCTGTATTGATTGCACAAGATACAGCTGAACGAGTAAAACAAGCTGCAACTGAACGCTCAAACAATATTATCCAACAAGCAGAGCAGGATGCACAACGTTTGTTGGAAGAAGCTAAGTACAAGGCAAATGAAATTCTTCGTCAAGCAACTGATAATGCTAAGAAAGTTGCTGTTGAAACAGAAGAATTGAAGAACAAGAGCCGTGTTTTCCATCAACGTCTCAAATCTACAATTGAGAGCCAGTTAGCAATTGTTGAATCTTCAGATTGGGAAGACATTCTTCGTCCAACAGCGACTTATCTTCAAACAAGTGATGAAGCCTTCAAAGAAGTGGTAAGTGAAGTCTTAGGTGATTCTGTCTTACAACAACATCCAGAGGAAGAACCAATTGATATTACTCGTCAGTTTTCTCCCGAGGAAATGGCAGAGTTGCAAGCGCGTATCGAAGCAGCTAATAAGGAACTTGCGGAAGCCGAAGCTAGAGCTGAGCAAGAACAATTGGTTTCACCAGCTCCGGTTGTTGAAGAAAGTCCAGCTCATCCAGTTGGTCCAATGTATGAAGAGCCAGAAGTAGCTCCAAGCCATTACTCAGGACCAACACCAGCTACTGAAGCTGTAAACTCAGAACCAGGTTTTGCAGCACCGCAAGAATCTGTTACAATTTTATAAGAAATGATCTGAGAACAATATCTTATCCTTATATTTCCAGCGAGCAGGAGATGGTGTGAGTCCTGCATTCCCTAATGATAAGATTATCCTCTCAAACTATCAAGTCTGAATGAAGTAAGATTTGACGTTCCCCACGTTACGGGATAAGAGGGAGAAAGACCAGATCTTTTTCCGAATAAAGGTGGTACCACGATTTTCGTCCTTTTTGGAAGTCGTGGTTTTTAATTTGTTATTATTTATAAAGGAGATACCATGAAACTCAAAGATACCCTTAACCTTGGGAAAACAGCTTTCCCAATGCGTGCAGGCCTTCCTACCAAAGAGCCAGTTTGGCAAAAGGAATGGGAAGATGCAAAACTTTATCAACGTCGTCAAGAATTGAACCAAGGAAAACCTCATTTCACCTTGCATGATGGCCCTCCATACGCGAACGGAAATATCCACGTTGGACATGCTATGAACAAGATTTCAAAAGATATCATTGTTCGTTCAAAATCTATGTCAGGGTTTTATGCACCCTATATCCCAGGTTGGGATACACATGGTCTGCCAATCGAGCAAGTTTTGGCAAAACAAGGTGTCAAACGTAAAGAAATGGACTTGGTTGAGTACTTGAAACTTTGCCGTGAATACGCTCTTTCTCAAGTAGATAAACAACGTGAAGACTTCAAACGTTTGGGGGTTTCTGGTGACTGGGAAAATCCATATGTGACTTTGACTCCTGATTATGAAGCAGCTCAAATCCGTGTCTTCGGTGAGATGGCTAACAAGGGTTATATCTACCGTGGTGCCAAGCCAGTTTATTGGTCTTGGTCATCCGAGTCTGCCCTTGCTGAAGCGGAGATTGAATACCATGACTTGCTTTCTACATCTCTTTACTATGCTAATAAGGTAAAAGATGGCAAAGGTATTCTTGATACAGATACCTATATCGTTGTCTGGACAACTACTCCATTTACCATCACAGCTTCTCGTGGTTTGACTGTCGGAGCAGATATTGATTACGTTTTGGTTCAACCTGCTGGTGAAGCTCGTAAGTTTGTGGTTGCTGCAGAATTGTTGAATATCTTGTCTGAGAAGTTTGGTTGGGCTGATGTTCAAGTGTTGGCAACTTACCGTGGTCAAGAATTGAACCACATTGTAACAGAACACCCATGGGATACTGCTGTAGATGAGTTGGTTATCCTTGGTGACCACGTTACGACTGACTCTGGTACAGGTATTGTCCATACAGCCCCTGGTTTTGGTGAGGACGACTACAATGTCGGTATTGCTAATGGTCTTGAAGTCGCAGTCACTGTTGATGAACGCGGTATCATGATGGCTAATGCTGGTCCTGAGTTTGAAGGTCAGTTCTACGAAAAGGTTGTACCAACTGTTATTGAAAAACTTGGTAACCTCCTTCTTGCCCAAGAAGAAATCTCTCACTCATACCCATTTGACTGGCGTACGAAAAAACCAATCATCTGGCGTGCAGTTCCACAATGGTTTGCCTCAGTTTCTAAATTCCGCCAAGAAATCTTGGATGAAATTGAAAAAGTGAAATTCCACTCAGAATGGGGTAAAGTACGTCTTTACAATATGATTCGTGACCGTGGCGACTGGGTTATCTCTCGTCAACGTGCTTGGGGTGTTCCACTTCCAATCTTCTACGCAGAAGATGGTACAGCTATCATGACAGCTGAAACCATTGAGCACGTGGCTCAACTTTTTGAAGAACACGGTTCTATCATCTGGTGGGAACGTGATGCTAAGGATCTCTTGCCAGAAGGATTTACTCATCCAGGTTCACCAAATGGCGAGTTCAAGAAAGAAACAGATATCATGGACGTATGGTTTGACTCAGGTTCTTCATGGAATGGAGTTGTAGTAAACCGTCCTGAGTTGACTTACCCAGCAGATCTTTACCTTGAAGGTTCTGACCAATACCGTGGATGGTTCAACTCTTCACTCATCACATCTGTTGCCAACCATGGCGTAGCACCTTACAAACAAATCTTGTCACAAGGTTTTGCCCTTGACGGTAAAGGTGAGAAGATGTCTAAATCTCTTGGAAATACCATTGCTCCAAGCGATGTTGAAAAACAATTTGGTGCGGAAATCTTGCGTCTCTGGGTAACAAGTGTTGACTCAAGCAATGACGTACGTATCTCTATGGATATCTTGAGCCAGGTCTCTGAAACTTACCGTAAGATTCGTAATACTCTTCGTTTCTTGATTGCCAATACATCTGACTTTAACCCAACTCAAGATGCAGTAGCCTACGATGAGCTTCGTTCAGTTGATAAGTACATGACTATTCGCTTTAACCAGCTTGTGAAGACCATTCGTGATGCTTATGCAAACTTTGAATTCTTGACAATCTACAAGGCCTTGGTAAACTTTATCAACGTTGATTTGTCAGCCTTCTACCTTGACTTCGCTAAAGACGTTGTTTATATCGAAGGTGCCAAATCATTGGAACGCCGTCAAATGCAGACTGTTTTCTATGACATTCTTGTGAAAATTACCAAACTCTTGACACCAATCCTTCCTCACACTGCGGAAGAAATCTGGTCATATCTTGAGTTTGAAGCAGAAGATTTTGTTCAATTGTCAGAATTGCCAGAAGCAGAGACATTTGCTAACCAAGAAGAAATCTTGGATACATGGGCTGCCTTCATGGACTTCCGTGGACAAGCTCAAAAAGCCTTGGAAGAAGCTCGTAATGCCAAAGTTATCGGTAAATCACTTGAAGCACACTTGACAGTTTATCCAAACGAAGTTGTGAAAACTTTACTCGAAGCAGTAAACAGCAATGTAGCTCAACTTTTGATCGTGTCTGAATTAACCATCGCAGAAGGACCAGCTCCAGAAACTGCTGTTAGCTTCGAAGATGTGGCCTTCACTGTTGAACGCGCTGCAGGTGAAGTATGTGACCGTTGCCGTCGTATCGACCCAACAACAGCAGAACGCAGCTACCACGCAGTCATCTGTGACCACTGTGCAAGCATCGTAGAAGAAAACTTTGCGGATGCAGTCGCAGAAGGATTTGAAGCGAAGTAAGTTGAAAAGTCCAGGGAAAACTCAATTTGAGGAGAAAAGACAACTAATCTTATAGACTATAAAATGCATTGTATCAAGTTTTTGAACACCTGATACGATGCGTTTTTATAATGTTAGAAGTTTATTGTCGTTTTCTTGTCTCAATTAACTTTGCATCGTTGTATATTGTTGAATTTCAAAAAGCTCATGAATCATCTGAAAAGTAGATTTCATGAGCTTTTATCTGTTAGCGTTCTAAAGGGATTCATCAATCAAGTGTTTAAGATTTGATAGGAGATGCTCTAAAGTTAGGACTGTTTTCTGCTGGTGAGCTAGTTGGTAGAGATTTTGAAAGTAGTCTTGAATATCGTTTTCAAAATTTTGAGGTAGATGAGAGCAATTGTTTTTTGAGAACTGGAGCATGCGTTTTTCTCATGGATGGAGCTGCTCATTGAAGGCGAAGAGCAAATCGAAATAAGAGGCGAAAAACTCACTAGTGCGATGATTGATGCTGAGTAAATCTTGGCGTTTGAGGGCTTTTTTGATTTGTCTTGAAAAAGCTGGCATAGCTTGGTCGAGAAGCAGGGACTGCTTGTTTATGATATTCTTTTTCAATTCAGCTGGATAAGGAAGATTGTACTTTTTCTGGAGGGCAGCATAGTGACCATCTCGATCGTAGAGAATCTTACTGTTGAGCAGATTGTACCACATGCAAGTAGTGTAAGAATTCTGGGCTTGGTGCTCTAAAACTACGGCTTGTAAATCTTTGTCAAATTCGTCCAAAGAGCGGTAAATCAGCTCGATTTCGATACCATTATTGAGAACACAATCATCCTCCAATTCCCAAAATTGATTGCCAATCTCCATATAGGAGCAGTATTTACTAAGAATTTCTTTTCTGATGTCTGGCGTGAGAGGAGCACTGAGATAGACATATACATCATAATCAGAGTCTTTGTCAAAATCTTGTCCGGCCCGTGAACCTCCTAGAGCTAGAGCCTCTACTTGCTCTAGTTGAGCCAATTCTTTAAAGAGATGTTGTGGCATAATGTTAACCTTCTTTATTTTTTGACATCATTCTAACAAAAAGTAAAGAGACTAGCAAGGGTGAAATGGAAATTTCTTTTCACATATTTGCTTAATTTTATTTCATATTATGCAAGTTTTTATTTTATAATTTCAGAAAATGCTTTTTTTTTTTTAGCAAATATGATACAATTTTATTTGAAAAAAATAAAAAAGGAGATTTATTATGAAGTCAAAAGCTTTAGCACTTTATAGTGGTATTGTTGGTTTAGTAGGTGGACTCTACTTGCTTATTGCCCCGTTTCTTTTACTAGCAGCAGTTGTGAGTACAGCTGCTACAGCAACAGCTACACAGAGCCCTGAATTAACTGCATCTACAACAGTTGCAGGAATTGCAGGAGTTTTACTTCCAACCGTTTTAAAAATTGCTATTTTAGTTTTAGGAATTGTTGCGATTGTATACTATAAGGGAGAAAGTCGTGTTGGTTCGGCTCCTTCTGTCCTATTAATCGTAGGTGGAGCAGTTGGCTTGATTCCAGCCCTTGGTTGGGTAGGCGGAATCCTAGCAATTATCGGTGGTTCACTATTTTTAGGAAGTCTCAAAAAATTCAAAGTTGAAGGATAAAAAATAAGGAAAAGGATTGTCAAACAGTCCTTTCCTTTTTGGTTTTGACTAGCTTTTTTGTGAAAAATTGTGTAAAATAGAATAGATAAACGAGGGGAAACCTCGGAAAATTTAAAGGAGAATCCATCTAATGGTAAAATTGGTTTTTGCTCGCCACGGTGAGTCTGAATGGAACAAAGCTAACCTTTTCACTGGTTGGGCTGATGTTGATTTGTCTGAAAAAGGTACACAACAAGCGATTGACGCTGGTAAATTGATCAAAGAAGCTGGTATCGAATTTGACCAAGCTTACACTTCAGTATTGAAACGTGCGATCAAAACAACTAACTTGGCTCTTGAAGCTTCTGACCAATTGTGGGTTCCAGTTGAAAAATCATGGCGTTTGAACGAACGTCACTACGGTGGTTTGACTGGTAAAAACAAAGCTGAAGCTGCTGAACAATTTGGTGATGAGCAAGTTCACATCTGGCGTCGTTCATACGATGTATTGCCTCCAAACATGGACCGTGATGATGAGCACTCAGCTCACACAGACCGTCGTTACGCTTCACTTGACGACTCAGTTATTCCAGATGCTGAAAACTTGAAAGTGACTTTGGAACGTGCCCTTCCATTCTGGGAAGATAAAATCGCTCCAGCTCTTAAAGATGGTAAAAACGTATTCGTAGGAGCTCACGGTAACTCAATCCGTGCCCTTGTAAAACACATCAAAGGTTTGTCAGATGACGAAATCATGGACGTGGAAATCCCTAACTTCCCACCATTGGTATTCGAATTTGACGAAAAATTGAACGTAGTTTCTGAATACTACCTTGGAAAATAAAAAATTGTAAGTCTAGAATTGATTTCTAGACTTTTTATGTTAGTATGGTAGTATGATAAGGAATAAAAAACAAGATTATGTATTGGCCTACAAGCAACCAGCGTCAACAACATATAAGGGTTGGGAAGAAGAGGCCTTACCGATAGGCAATGGTTCTTTAGGAGCTAAAGTCTTTGGTCTTATTGGAGCTGAGCGGATTCAATTCAATGAAAAAAGTCTCTGGTCTGGTGGTCCACTTCCTGATAGTTCCGATTATCAGGGTGGAAATCTTCAGGATCAGTATGCTTTTTTAGCTGAGATTCGGCAGGCTTTGGAGAAGAGAGACTACAATACTGCTAAGGAACTGGCTGAACAGCACCTGGTCGGGCCCAAAACGAGTCAATATGGGACCTATCTGTCTTTTGGGGATATTCATATTGAGTTTAGCAAGCAAGGAAAGACTTTGTCTCAGGTGACGGATTACCAGAGACAGCTGAATATCAGTAAGGCGCTTGCGACGACTTCCTATGTCTATAAGGGAACGAAATTTGAACGTGAAGCTTTTGCGAGTTTTCCAGATGATCTCTTGGTTCAGCGCTTTACTAAGGAAGGGGCGGAAACTCTAGATTTTACTATAGAACTGTCGCTAAGTCGTGATTTGGCTTCTGATGGAAAGTATGAGCAGGAGAAATCTAATTACAAGGAATGCAAGTTGGATATTACTGATTCTTATATCTTGATGAAGGGAAGAGTTAAGGACAATGACCTGCAGTTTGCTAGCTGTTTATCTTGGGAAACAGATGGGGATATTAGGGTTTGGTCAGATAAGGCTCAGATATCAGGAGCCAGTTATGCCAATCTTTTCTTGGCTGCTAAGACTGATTTTGCCCAAAATCCTGCTAGTAATTATCGCAAGAAAATAGATTTAGAGAAACAGGTTAAGGACTTGGTGGAGATAGCTAAAGAAAAGGGCTATGCCCAATTGAAATCAAGGCATATTCAGGATTACCAAGCCTTATTCCAACGTGTTCAATTGGATTTGGGAGCTGATGTAGACACATCCACTACAGATAATTTGCTAAAAAATTATAAGCCACAAGAGGGGCATGCTTTGGAGGAATTGTTCTTCCAGTATGGACGGTATTTATTGATTAGTTCTTCTAGAGATTGCTCAGATGCTCTACCAGCTAACCTACAGGGAGTCTGGAATGCGGTCGATAATCCTCCTTGGAATTCGGACTATCACCTGAATATCAATCTGCAGATGAATTATTGGCCAGCCTATGTTACTAATCTTCTAGAGACGGCTTTTCCAGTCATCAACTATATCGATGATTTGCGTGTCTATGGTCGTCTAGCGGCTGCAAGGTATGCAGGAATCGTCTCTCAGAAAGGTGAGGAGAATGGTTGGCTGGTTCATACTCAAGCGACTCCTTTTGGCTGGACGGCACCTGGTTGGGATTATTACTGGGGGTGGTCACCAGCTGCCAATGCTTGGATGATGCAAACTGTTTATGAAGCCTATTCATTTTATAGGGACCAAGACTATCTCAGGGAGAAAATTTATCCCATGTTGAGGGAAACGGTTCGTTTTTGGAATGATTTTTTACATGAGGATAGGCAGGCGCAGCGTTGGGTGTCTTCTCCGTCTTACTCACCAGAACATGGGCCGATTTCGATTGGCAATACCTATGACCAATCTCTGATTTGGCAGTTATTTCATGATTTTATTCAGGCTGCTCAGGAATTAGAGTTGGATGAGGCTTTGTTGACTGAAGTCAAAGAAAAATTTGACCTGCTTAATCCTCTGCAAATCACTCAATCTAGTCGAATCAGGGAGTGGTATGAGGAGGAAGAGCAGCATTTTCAAAATGAGAAAGTGGAGGCCCAACATCGGCATGCTTCCCATCTGGTGGGACTCTATCCTGGCAATCTCTTTAGCTACAAGGGACAAGAGTATCTTGAATCGGCGCGTGCTAGCCTCAATGATCGTGGAGATGGCGGCACAGGTTGGTCTAAGGCCAATAAGATCAATCTTTGGGCGCGTCTAGGAGATGGCAATCGAGCCCATAAATTATTAGCAGAGCAGTTAAAGTCATCTACCTTGTCAAATCTTTGGTGTAGCCACCCTCCTTTTCAGATAGATGGTAATTTTGGTGCTAGCAGTGGAATGGCAGAAATGTTACTCCAGTCTCATACAGCTTATCTGGTACCTCTAGCCGCCCTACCCGATGCATGGTCAACAGGTTCCGTTTCAGGCTTAATGGCACGTGGACATTTTGAAGTTAGCATGAGGTGGGCGGATAAAAAACTCTTACAGTTGACCATTTTATCAAGAAGTGGGGGAGATTTGCGAGTCTCTTATCCAGATATTGAAAAAAGTGTGATTGAAGTGAATCAAGAAAAAATAAAAGCGAAATGCATGGGGAAAGATTGTATTTCGGTGGCAACAGCAGAAGGTGATCTTGTTCAATTTTATTTTTAAGAAGGTGATAGAAGGCAGTAGTTTGAGACTGCCTTTTAATAAGGATTTGAGAATGTAAGCAGTTTCCAACTAGTTGAAAAAGCGTTATAATGGTAATAGGAAGTAATACTCAATGAAAATCAAAGAGTAAACTAGAAAGCTAACCGCAGATTGCTCAAAACAGTGTTTTGAGGTTGCAGATGGAAGATGACGTGGTTTGAAGAGATTTTCGAGGAGTATAATTTGTTTGAGAGAGGGTGAATCTGATGGCTTATATTGAGATGAAACACTGTTACAAGCGTTATCAGGTTGGGGACACGGAGATTGTGGCCAATCGTGATGTGAATTTTGAGATTGAAAAGGGTGAATTGGTTATTATTCTAGGTGCATCTGGTGCAGGTAAGTCAACGGTTCTTAACCTTCTTGGGGGAATGGATACCAATGATGAGGGGGAAATCTGGATTGATGGTGCCAATATTGCAGACTATAGTTCCCACCAGAGGACCAATTATCGTAGAAATGATGTCGGTTTTGTTTTTCAGTTTTACAATCTAGTTTCCAATCTGACAGCTAAGGAAAATGTGGAGTTGGCCTCAGAAATCGTGACAGATGCCTTGAATCCTGGGCAGGTTTTGACAGATGTAGGTCTGGCTCATCGTCTCAATAACTTTCCAGCCCAGCTGTCTGGAGGGGAGCAACAGCGAGTCTCCATTGCACGCGCGGTAGCCAAAAATCCTAAAATCCTCCTTTGTGACGAACCGACTGGAGCCTTGGATTATCAGACGGGTAAGCAGGTTTTGAAAATCCTCCAAGACATGTCTCGTCAAAAGGGAGCGACGGTAATCATCGTGACTCACAATGGAGCTTTGGCGCCCATTGCTGATCGCGTGATTCATATGCACGATGCCAGTGTCAAGGATATGGTGATCAACCAGCATCCTCAGGATATCGACAGTTTGGAGTACTAGCATGATCAAGCGAAAAACCTATTGGAAGGACTTAATTCAGTCCTTCACAGGCTCCAAGGGGCGTTTTTTATCCATCTTGACCTTGATGATGTTGGGGTCTCTAGCCCTAGTAGGTCTCAAAGTAACCAGTCCCAACATGGAGGCGACAGCTAATGCTTATTTAACAACTGCTCAAACCTTGGATTTGGCAGTTATGTCTAATTATGGTTTGGATCAAACAGATCAAGAAGAACTAGAACAGATAGAGGGCGCAGAGGTTGAGTTTGGCTATTTGACAGATGTGACTATGGAGAATGGGCAGGATGCCATTCGACTGTACTCCAAACCAGAGCGAATTTCAACCTTTCAGCTAAGAGAGGGACGACTTCCTCAGTCAGACAAGGAAATCGCTTTGGCCACTCATTTGCAAGGCCAATACAGCGTGGGACAGGAGATTAGTTTTAAAGAAAAAGAAGAGGGTCATTCCTCTTTAAAAGATCATACTTATACCATTACTGGTTTTGTAGATTCAGCTGAAATCCTCTCCCAGCGAGATATGGGCTACGCAGGAAGTGGAAGTGGGACTCTGACAGCCTACGGGGTCATTTTACCTAGTCAGTTTGATCAGAAAGTCTACAATATAGCTCGTTTAAAATATCAAGATTTGTCAGGTTTAAATGCCTTTTCATCAGCTTATGAAGAAAAATCTAAGCAACATCAGGAAGACCTTGAACAAGCTTTGTCAGATAATGGAAAGGCACGTCTGCAACTCTTGAAAAAAGAAGGCCAAGAGTCTCTCGATAAGGGGCAAGAGACCCTTGATAAGGCTCAGGCTAATTTGCAGGAAGGCAAGCGTCGTTTAGCAACTGCTCAAGCTCGTTTACAGGCTCAGGAAAGTCAACTAGCCTTGCTACCTCAAGTTCAGAGAGAGCAGGCTAGTGCTCAACTTACCCAAGCTAAGCAGGAATTGAGCAAGGAAGAGGACAAAATAAAGCAGGCTGAACAAAATTTAGCCCAAGAAAAGGAAAAATTAGAAAAACATCAGCAAGTCTTGGATGATTTAGCTGAGCCCAAGTATCAAGTCTATAATCGGCAAACCATGCCAGGTGGTCAAGGCTACCTCATGTACAGTAATGCTTCAGCCAGTATTCGGGCAGTGGGCAATATCTTTCCTGTAGTGCTTTATGCCGTAGCAGCTATGGTGACCTTTACAACCATGACTCGTTTTGTGGATGAAGAGCGAACTCATGCAGGGATTTTTAAGGCCCTGGGCTATCGCAGTAAGGATATTATCGCCAAGTTTCTCCTTTATGGTCTAGTAGCTGGGACTGTCGGAACAGCTCTAGGTAGTATACTTGGACATTATTTACTAGCCGGTGTGATTTCAAGTGTTATTACAAAAGGTATGGTAGTGGGAGAAACCCAGATTCAGTTCTATTGGACCTATAGCTTTCTGGCTCTTGTCTTGAGTTGGTTGGCGAGTGTGTTACCAGCCTACTTGGTAGCTCGTAGGGAACTTCATGACGAAGCAGCCCAGCTTTTACTGCCTAAACCTCCTGTTAAAGGAGCTAAAATCTTACTAGAGCGCATCGGTTTTATCTGGCGTCGTCTCAGTTTTACCCATAAGGTAACAGCCCGCAATATTTTCCGTTATAAGCAGCGGATGTTGATGACGATCTTTGGTGTGGTAGGTTCAGTCGCTCTGCTCTTTGCAGGTTTGGGAATCCAATCCTCTGTAGCAGGAGTTCCGTCTAGACAGTTTCAACAAATCCAACAGTATCAGATGATTGTCTCTGAAAATCCTAGTTCGACCAATCAGGATAAGGCAAATCTAGAAGAAGAGTTGAAAGGGCAGGACATCAAAGCCTACCAGAAAATCTATTCTAAAACGCTAGACAAGGATTTCATAGGTAAGGCTGGTCTTCAAACTATTACCCTTATGATGACAGAGAAGGAGGATTTGACTCCATTTATCCATCTGCAACATCATCAGCAAGAGCTGACATTAAAAGATGGCGTCGTTATTACAGCTAAACTCGCCCAGCTGGCAGGTGTCAAGGTTGGACAGACTCTAGAAATTGAAGGTAAGAAGCTAAAGGTCGCTGCCATTGCTGAGAACTACGTTGGTCACTTTATTTATATGAGTCAGGCTAGCTATGAGCAAATTTACGGCCAGCTACCTCAAGCCAACACTTATCTGGTTTCGTTAAGGGATACCAGTGCTCCTAGTATCGAAAGACAGGCCGGCTTACTTATGAATCAAGCTGCGGTGTCCAGCGTTGTCCAAAATGCTTCAGCCATTCGGCTCTTTGACTCCGTCGCTAGCTCACTCAATCAGACCATGACTATCTTGGTCATCGTGTCAGTTCTATTGGCTATCGTTATCCTCTACAATTTGACCAATATCAATGTGGCTGAGAGAATCCGTGAACTCTCCACTATCAAGGTGCTCGGTTTTCATAATAAAGAAGTCACTCTCTACATTTACCGTGAGACCATTGTGCTGTCACTTGTGGGAATCGTACTTGGTTTGGTATCTGGTTTCTATTTACACCAATTTTTGATTCAAATGATTTCGCCTGCGACTATTCTCTTTTATCCGCAGGTAGGCTGGGAAGTCTATGTAATCCCAGTGGCAGCAGTAAGCATCATTTTGACCTTGCTTGGTTTCTTCGTCAATCATCATCTGAGAAAGGTTGATATGCTTGAAGCCTTGAAATCTGTAGAGTAAGGTAGTTGCTTTTATCTGATTGAACTTATATTTACTCGTAAACAAAAAATCCTCCGTTTCAAAGAGTAGGGAACTCTTTGTGACAGAGGATTTTTTCTATAGGGCTTTAGCAGCTGCAATTGCGGCTTCAAAGTTTGGTTCAGAGTTGATATTGTCCACGTATTCAACGTAGCGAATAGTATTGTCAGTATCGAGGACAAAGACTGCGCGTGCCAATAGATGCCACTCATTGATTAAGAGAGCATAATCACGTCCAAAGGAATGGTCGAAATAGTCTGAGAGCATGATGGCATTTTCAATACCTTCAGCACCGCACCAACGTTTTTGGGCAAAAGGGAGGTCCATTGAAACAGTCAAGACAACGGTATTATCCAGTCCAGCCAGTTCTTCATTAAAACGACGTGTTTGAGTTGAGCAGATGCCTGTATCGATAGAAGGCACGACACTCAAGACTTTTTTCTTCCCATCAAAATCAGCCAGAGATTTTTTAGAAAGGTCTGTTGTAGTGAGTGAAAAATCAAGTGCCTTGTCGCCGACTTGTAGTTGTTTACCTGTAAAGCTCACAGGATTTCCGAGAAAAGTTACCATAGGATACTCCAATCTTTTTTCTTCCATTTTAGCTGAAACAGTCGGAATTTTCCAATGATTTGACTGGAAATATGGGCATAGAAAAAAACGCCAGCTCATGAGAGAATGACGTTTTTCATTGAGTATTATTTTGCCAATCCTTCAGCAATCTTGTCAAGGTTGTATTTCATCATGTTGTAGTAGCTGTCGCCTTCTTTACCTTGTTCTGCGATAGAGTCAGTAAAGATTTGTGCGTAGATTGGGATGTTTGTGTCTTGTGAAACAGTCTTCATTGGACGGTCATCCACACTTGATTCTACAAAGAGGGAAGGAACTTTTGTTTGGCGAAGTTTTTCAACCAAGGTTTTGATTTGTTCAGGAGTTCCTTCTTCTTCGGTATTGATTTCCCAGATGTAAGCACTTGGGACACCATAGGCTTTAGAGAAGTATTTGAATGCTCCTTCGCTGGTTACAATGAGTTTCTTTTCAGCAGGGATATTATTAAATTTATCCTTACTTTCTTTATCAAGTTTGTCTAACTTATCAGTATATTCTTTGAGATTTTTTTCATAGAATTCCTTGTTGCTAGGGTCTTTGGCGCTCAATTGTTTGGCGATATTTTTAGCAAAGATAATCCCATTTTCAAGGTTCAGCCAAGCGTGTGGGTCTTCTTTACCTTTTTCATTTTTTCCTTCAAGGTAGATGACTTCAACGCCTTCACTGACTGCAAAGTAGTCTTTGTTTTCAGTTTTCTTAGCATTTTCTACCAATTTGCTAAACCAGGCATTGCCACCTGTTTCAAGGTTGATACCGTTATAGAAAATGAGATCAGCCTCAGAAGTTTTCTTGACATCTTCAGGTAGTGGTTCGTATTCGTGTGGGTCTTGTCCAATCGGAACGATACTGTGAAGATCAATCTTGTCACCGGCAATATTTTTAGTAATATCAGCGATGATTGAGTTTGTAGCAACAACTTTTAGTTTTTGACCAGAAGCTGTATCTTTTTTTCCGCTAGCACATGCTACAAGAACAATAACGGAAAGAAAGAGAACGAATAATGTACCTAATTTTTTCATTAGATCCTCCAATTTATTGGGGTCTTTCCCCTTATTTTAACAAATGTTTATTTTTCAGTTTCAAATATCGTTGTTTAGGAGAGATAAAGAAACTGATTAAGAAGAAGCTAGCAGCTGTGAGCACGATGCTAGAACCAGCTGCTAAGTTTAAACTATAGCCAATAAAGAGTCCCAAAACTGAAGCAGTAGCTCCAAAAGTTGAGGAAAGGAAAATCATGCTTTTCAGGCTATTAGCATACAGATAAGCAGTTGCAGCTGGGGTAATCAGCATGGCTACAATCAGGATAGTTCCGACACTTTGCATGGCTGTCACAGACACGAGAGTCAGGAGTACCATGAGAAGGTAGTGATAGAAATTGACAGGCATTCCCATGGCTTTAGCCAAGAGTTCATCAAAGGATGTTATCAAGAGTTGCTTGAAGAAAATCCAGATTAACAAGAGAATGACTGCCCCAACACCCATAGTAATAAACATATCCGTATCTTGGACGGCTAGGATATTACCAAAAAGGATATGGAAAAGGTCAGTTGAACTTTTAGCGACACTAATCAAGATGATACCGAGGGCTAAGAAAGAAGAAAAGGTAATGCCGATGGCGGTATCGCTTTTGATAATCGAGTTCCCCTTGATGTAGGTAATGATGATGGCAGCTAGCAATCCAAAGACAATGGCTCCGATAAAGAAGTCAACGCCCAAAATGAAGGAGAGGGCTACACCTGGTAAGACAGCATGTGAAATGGCATCTCCCATGAGTGACATCCCGCGTAGGATGATGAAACATCCTACAGCTCCAGCTACGACCCCGACGACAATGGCTGTTATCAAGGCATTTTGTAAGAAATGGAATTTTTGCAATCCATCTATAAATTCTGCAATCATAGGTCACCTCCATTGAAAAAGAGTCGATTACCGTAAGCTTCTTTGAGATTGGCTTCGGTAAAGGTTTCTTTGGTTGGACCAAAGGCAATCACTTCTCGATTGACAAGCAAGACTTGATCGAAGTAGTGGGGAACCTTGCTGAGGTCGTGGTGGACGATGAGAACCGTCTTTCCAGCTTTTTTCAAATCTCTCAGCGTATTCATGATGATTTCCTCACTGACAGAGTCAATCCCAACAAAGGGTTCATCCAAGAGGATATAGTCAGCTTCCTGCACCAAACATCTGGCAATCAAAACCCGCTGGAATTGACCTCCAGAAAGTTGACTGATTTGACGTTCAGCATAGTCAGCTAGGCCGACGATTTCAAGGGCTTCTTGCACTTTCTTCCAATGTTTAGCATTTAAACTGCGAAAGAGAGGAATAGAGGGAAATAGTCCTAGCGAGACGCATTCCTTGACCTTGATGGGAAAGTTGTAGTCGATATTGATTTTTTGTTCGACATAGGCAATTCGATGTAAGGATTTTTTAACTTCCTTGTCATCGAGAAATGCCTGACCTTGATGTGGGATAATTCCCAGCATCCCTTTTAATAATGTTGATTTTCCAGCACCGTTTGGACCAATGATACCGGTAATTGTTGGTCCTTGGAGCACTAGTGAAATATCCTTAAGTGCCAATGTTTCTTTGTAGGAGACACTGAGGTTTTCGATACGTATCATAAACTTATATTCCTCCTGTCTCTTAATATACATTAAAAAAAAAATTAAGTCAAGTTAATTTTTGAAAAAATTAAAATAATAACTGAAAAATGATGGAAAAGGAAAGTTCATTTTTAATTGCATTCCCAAGAAATTTTTGTTAAGCTAGCAATAACTTAAAAAATGAAAGCGAGAACAAGATGACACGTTATCAAGATGATTTTTATGATGCAATCAATGGAGAATGGCAGAAGACAGCTGAAATCCCAGCAGATAAGTCTCAAACGGGAGGTTTTGTTGATTTAGATCAGGAAATTGAAGACTTGATGCTTGCGACAACAGATAAGTGGTTGGCAGGAGAAGAGGTGCCTGAGGATGCTATCTTGGCAAACTTTGTCAAATACCACCGCCTAGTTCGTGATTTTGACAAGAGAGAAGCTGACGGTATCACACCTGTCTTACCACTCCTTAAAGAATTCCAAGAATTGGAGACTTTTGCGGATTTCACTGCTAGACTAGCAGAGTTTGAACTTGCAGGAAAACCAAACTTCCTTCCTTTTGGTGTATCGCCAGACTTTATGGATGCCAGAATCAACGTTTTATGGGCTAGCGCTCCAAGCACGATTCTGCCAGATACGACCTACTATGCTAAAGACCATCCTCAACGTGAGGAACTCTTGACTCTTTGGAAAGAAAGCAGCGTAAATCTCCTCAAGGCTTATGATTTCTCTGATGAAGAAATTGAAGACTTGCTAGAGAAAAGACTTGAATTGGATCGCCGAATTGCAGCAGTGGTGCTCTCTAATGAAGAAAGTTCAGAATATGCTAAACTCTACCATCCATATGCTTACGAAGATTTCAAGAAATTCGCGCCTGCCCTACCTTTGGATGACTTTTTCCAAGTCGTTCTTGGACAAGTACCAGACAAGGTTATTGTAGACGAGGAACGTTTCTGGCAAGCCGCAGAGCAATTCTATAGTGAAGAAGCTTGGCCTCTCCTCAAGGCAACCTTGATTTTGAGTGTTGTCAATCTCTCAACTAGCTATTTAACAGAAGAAATCCGTGTCTTGTCAGGTGCTTACAGCCGTGCGCTATCTGGAGTTCCAGAAGCCAAAGACAAGGTTAAAGCTGCCTACCAGCTAGCACAAGGTCCATTCAAACAAGCCTTGGGTCTCTGGTATGCCCATGAAAAATTTTCTCCAGAAGCCAAGGCAGATGTGGAGAAAAAAGTGGCAACCATGATTGATGTCTATAAGGAACGCTTGGCCAAGAATGACTGGCTGACTCCAGAAACTCGTGACAAGGCCATCGTCAAACTTAATGTTATCAAGCCTTATATTGGTTATCCAGAAGAATTGCCAGAACGCTACAAGGACAAGGTAGTGGATGAAAATGCTAGTCTTTTTGACAATGCTTTAGCCTTTGCGCGTGTGGAAATCAAGCACAGTTGGAGCAAGTGGAATCAGCCTGTCGACTACAAGGAATGGGGTATGCCTGCTCATATGGTCAATGCCTACTACAATCCACAGAAGAACCTGATTGTCTTCCCAGCAGCTATCTTACAGGCGCCTTTCTATGACTTGAATCAGTCATCTTCTGCTAATTACGGTGGTATTGGGGCAGTTATTGCTCATGAAATTTCTCACGCCTTTGATACCAACGGAGCGTCCTTTGACGAAAATGGTAGCCTCAAGGATTGGTGGACAGAGAGTGACTATACTGCCTTCAAGGAGAAAACACAAAAAGTTATCGATCAGTTTGATGGACAGGATTCTTATGGTGCAACCATCAACGGTAAATTGACGGTGTCAGAAAACGTAGCTGACTTAGGAGGAATTGCTGCAGCGCTTGAAGCAGCTAAGAGAGAACCAGACTTCTCAGCAGAAGAATTCTTCTACAACTTCGGTCGTATCTGGCGCATGAAAGGTCGTCCAGAATTTATGAAACTTTTGGCCAGCGTCGATGTGCACGCGCCAGCCAAACTCCGTGTCAATGTACAAGTACCAAACTTCGATGATTTCTTTACAACCTATGATGTCAAAGAAGGAGACGGTATGTGGCGTTCGCCAGAAGAGCGCGTGATTATATGGTAATGCAAAAAATCTAGTCATCAGAAAAAGGCATACAATCAGGTGTGAAAACCTTGATTGGATGCCTTTTGTAATAGAAAGATTTGGTGGATAGTTTACTTAAATTTCGATTGTCATCATCTTATTAGAAAAAAGGATTGAAAGTTTTTTCGTGAGCAATAGTAGTAGCTGGACCATGCCCTGGATAGACATCATAGTTTGGTAGGGTGAAGAGTTGGGTCTGGATACTGTGAAGTAGTTGTTCCATACTACCAGTTGGAAGATCTGTCCGTCCGATTGTTTCACGGAAAAGAGCATCACCTGTCAAGACTAGGTGAGCATCAGGAAAGACGATAGAAACACCGCCGATAGAGTGACCTGGTGTTGGCAAGACAGTGAAACGAAATTCCTCTAGTTGGTATTCTTCGTGAAAGATAAAAGTGTGTTCTGCAGGTTTTGCGACCACATCTGCCATATCATCGTGGCGGGGAAGCCCAGAGAGATTATCGACAGGAGTATAGAGCCAGCTAGCTTCGCTCTCTGCAATATAGACCGGAGGATTGCCAAAAGTCTCGCGAACCAAGTCCAGACTCATGATATGGTCATAATGGGCGTGGGTAAGGAGAATAGCGCAGATCGGTTTGTTGATGTTCTCTATTGTCTGACGAATGGCTTCCCAATGGCTACCAGGGTCAACCACGATAAGGTGCTTTTCGCCTTCCAAGTAATAGGTGTTTTCATAGGCAACAGGATTCACGGTTTTATGGATTTTCATACTAGCTCCAATCTCAAAGAATGTACTAATACTCTTCGAAAATCTCTTCAAACCGCGTCAACTTTATCTGCAACCTCAAAGCAGTGCTTTGAGCAGTCTGCGGCTAGTTTCCTAGTTTGCTCTTTGATTTTCATTGAGTATAAATTAAGTATAGCACAGTTGGGGAGAATAAGCTGGAAAAGGAAATAGGTCTAGAAAGAAGATGGTTTGGATAAAAAATAAGCCTCGAGTTAGTTCGAGGCTTAAACTGTTTTAATTACCAGCATAATATTTTTGGATTCCCTTGACAATCCCTTCAACTAGTTTATCTTGGTAGTCACTGCTGCGGATTTTTTGGTTTTCTTCTGGATTATCCATATATCCCATCTCTAGCAAAACAGCTGGTTTAGCTGTTTCACGGAGAACAGCAAAGGTTGCTTGCAAGAGCCCAGCATCCCTAGCTCCAGTTTCAGCTAGCAGTGAAGTATGGATATCAGCTGCGAGACGATTACTTTCACTTATCCTTTCAGGATTGTTGTGCCATTCCTTGTTAATCTTGCTAGGGAAGCCAGGTTCATCTTTGTAAGAATAGGTCTGGATACCTAGGTTAACGGTTGTATCATTCCCTTTTGCATTGAAATGAAGGCTGATGAAAAAGTCAGCATTGGTCTTGTTGACCATACGAGAACGCTCGGTAATAAAATCAACGTCTATATCACTATCTCGAGAGGTGAGAACGGTATAGCCGAGTCCTTCTAGTCGTTTACGTAGCTTACGATAAACTTGTAGGTTCAATTCTTTTTCAGCTATGCCATAGTAATAAGCCCCGCGATCCTTACCACCGTGACCTGGATCAAGAAAGATAGTTTTAGAGTAATGTCCTTTTTGAAAACCTTGTGCTAATTCACGAACCCATTTTCCATTCCCTTGGAAGAGCTGATTTTTACCATCCACAGCATAGGTTCCTGTAACATACACACCATCGTCCTTAAGATAGTACCAAGCTTGATAGTCTGGGTCATAAATCCATTCCTTGTGGGCCATGTAGCCACCAGATTTGAGGTAGTAGGAACCAATCCATTGTTTTTGGGCATAACGTCCGCCAGATTTGAGGTAAAACCAACTAGAGTAGCTTTGGTCGTAGACCCATTCCTTATCTGCCATAGCACCACTGGATTTGAGGTAGTAATCGCCTTTCCAGACATTGGCCAACATTCTACCGTAGCCATCAAAAGCATACCACTTGCCATTGATTTGGCTCCATTGGTTGGATAAATATTTACCTGAACCATTGATATAGTACCAATTATTTCCCATTTGGTACCAGCTGTTTTCAAGCAAGTAGCCATGACTATCAAAGAAATAACCATCATAGAGGGTATCTGTAAATTTGACCCCAGTTTGACTATAAAAAGTCCACTTGTTCCCCTCTTTTACCCAGCCAGTTTGTATAGGTTGATTGGGTTTGGTTTCTGTGGAAAGAGAAGGTTTGCTTTCTTGCTCACTTGAACTAGCTGTGCTCGACGAAGTTTCTGTACTAGCTTGAGAATTGCTAGTAGAAGTATTTGTTGAGCTACTAGTTGAACTAGTCATAGGGGCAGTAGTAGAATGACTCGTATCATTAGCCAAAACGACTTGGTTTGTTAGTCCAAGAAAAGCTAAAGCTAAAAGTGTCAGTCTTTTGTGTGATTTCATATGAGATGCCTTTCTAGAGAGATGAAATTTCAGTAATTATCGTAAAAAAACTGTTTATATTACCATTATACACTAAAAAAGTTAAAAAATTACCAAAATATCAAACCTTTTCTTATTTAAGCAGAAGAAAAGATTTTCATTTCACTAACTTTTAGAGTAGCCTATATTTCAAAAAAGTTAGATGAAAATCAGATAATTTTATTTTTTAAGTTTGAATCTTATTCTATCATACGTTCCAACAAATTGAATAGCTTCAGAATCCTCTTTTTCTAGTTTTCATATTCTTAAAAAAGTGATAAAATGGTAGGAAGAATTGGAGAGTAGAGATGCCGAAAGAAGTGAATTTAACAGGCGATGAAGTTGTCGCTTTAACACAGAAATATTTATCGGAAGAGGATGTGGCTTTTGTCCATAAGGCCTTGGTTTACGCCGTTGAATGCCATAGTGGTCAAAATCGTAAATCAGGTGAACCTTATATCATTCACCCTATCCAAGTGGCAGGTATTTTAGCTAAGCTCAAGCTGGATGCTGTAACGGTTGCTTGTGGTTTCTTGCATGATGTGGTGGAGGATACTGATGCGACCTTGGACGATTTGGAAAGGGAGTTTGGTCCTGATGTGCGCGTGATTGTCGATGGAGTTACCAAGCTCGGTAAAGTTAAGTACAAGTCTCACGAGGAGCAATTAGCGGAAAATCATCGCAAGATGCTCATGGCCATGTCTGAGGACATCCGTGTTATCTTGGTCAAACTGTCTGACCGCTTGCATAATATGCGAACTCTGAAACATCTTCGAAGAGACAAGCAGGAGCGTATTTCCAAAGAAACTATGGAAATCTATGCACCTCTTGCTCACCGTCTGGGGATTTCCAGTGTCAAATGGGAATTGGAAGACCTGTCTTTCCGTTATCTCAATCCTACGGAGTTTTACAAGATTACCCATATGATGAAGGAAAAGCGCAGAGAGCGTGAGGCCTTGGTGGATGAGGTGGTCACAAAATTAGAGGAATATACGACAGATCGTCATCTAAATGGGAAGATTTACGGTCGTCCCAAGCATATTTACTCGATTTTCCGCAAAATGCAGGATAAGAGAAAACGTTTTGAGGAAATCTATGACCTGATTGCCATTCGTTGTATTTTGGATACCCAAAGTGATGTTTATGCCATGCTTGGTTATGTGCATGAACTTTGGAAACCAATGCCAGGTCGTTTCAAAGACTATATCGCTAACCGCAAGGCCAATGGTTATCAGTCTATCCATACGACTGTCTATGGGCCAAAAGGGCCGATTGAATTCCAGATTCGGACCAAGGAAATGCACGAGGTCGCTGAGTACGGGGTTGCGGCTCACTGGGCTTATAAGAAGGGCATCAAGGGGCAGGTTAACAGCAAGGAATCAGCTATTGGGATGAACTGGATCAAGGAGATGATGGAGCTCCAAGACCAGGCTGATGATGCCAAGGAATTTGTCGATTCAGTTAAGGAAAACTATTTGGCTGAGGAGATTTACGTCTTTACCCCAGATGGAGCTGTCCGTTCACTGCCAAAAGATTCAGGACCGATTGACTTTGCTTACGAAATCCATACAAAAGTTGGGGAAAAAGCAACTGGTGCCAAGGTCAATGGCCGTATGGTTCCGCTGACAACCAAACTCAAGACAGGGGATCAGGTTGAAATTGTTACCAACCCGAACTCCTTTGGGCCAAGCCGTGATTGGCTCAATATGGTTAAGACCAGCAAGGCCCGCAACAAGATCCGTCAGTTCTTTAAAAATCAAGATAAGGAATTGTCTGTCAACAAGGGTCGTGAAATGTTGATGGCTCAGTTCCAAGAAAATGGCTATGTGGCAAATAAATTCATGGACAAGCGTCATATGGACCAAGTCCTGCAAAAGACCAGCTACAAGACAGAAGAATCCCTCTTTGCGGCTATTGGTTTTGGAGAAATCGGTGCTATTACCGTTTTTAACCGTCTGACTGAAAAGGAACGTCGTGAGGAAGAACGTGCCAAGGCCAAGGCGGAGGCAGAAGAACTTGTAAAAGGTGGCGAAGTCAAGGTTGAAAACAAAGAAACCCTCAAGGTCAAGCATGAGGGTGGTGTGGTCATTGAAGGTGCCTCAGGTCTCCTAGTGCGGATTGCCAAGTGTTGTAATCCTGTTCCTGGTGACGATATTGTCGGCTACATTACCAAGGGTCGTGGTGTGGCTATTCACCGTGTGGACTGTATGAACCTGCGTGCTCAAGAAAACTACGAGCAACGTCTCCTTGATGTGGAGTGGGAAGACCAGTATTCAAACTCAAATAAGGAGTATATGGCCCATATCGATATTTACGGCCTCAACCGTACAGGACTATTGAACGATGTACTGCAAGTTCTTTCAAACACAACCAAGAATATCTCAACAGTCAATGCCCAACCAACCAAGGATATGAAGTTTGCTAATATCCATGTGTCCTTCGGTATTGCCAACCTCTCTACATTGACCACGGTCGTGGACAAGATTAAGAGTGTGCCAGAAGTTTACTCTGTCAAACGAACTAACGGTTAATTGCCCTAGCTCTTACTAGAAAGGCTATTATGAAAATCATTATCCAACGGGTTAAAAAAGCCCAAGTGAGCATTGAAGGTCAGGTTCAGGGAAAAATCAATCAGGGGCTCCTATTGCTGATTGGTGTTGGACCAGAGGACCAAGAGGAAGATTTGGACTATGCTGTGAGAAAGCTTGTCAACATGCGGATTTTTTCAGACGCAGAAGGCAAGATGAACCTGTCTGTCAAAGATATTGAAGGAGAAATCCTCTCTATTTCTCAGTTTACCCTCTTTGCGGATACTAAGAAAGGCAATCGTCCAGCCTTTACAGGGGCAGCCAAGCCTGATATGGCATCAGACTTCTATGACGCTTTCAACCAAAAATTAGCGCAAGAAGTGCCCGTTCAGACAGGCATCTTTGGAGCGGATATGCAGGTTGAACTGGTCAATGACGGTCCAGTTACCATTATCCTTGATACGAAAAATAGATAAGAAAAACCAAGCCCAGTCGGCTTGGTTTTTCTTATCTATTACAAAATACTCCAAAATGAAATCTGTTCCTGATAGGCCTTGGGGAAATCTCTTTTCAGGCTTTGGCAGATGCGATAGGAAGGGATGAGGTGTCCTAGGATGAGGAGAGTTCCCTGAAGGCAAAGTGGGATACCCCTTAAAAACAGCAAGGAGAGAATTATCAGGCTATCCCATAGGAGGATTTGTAAGGTAAAACGCCAGAATCTTGGTCTAATCTGGGAATAGAGGTGACTAAAGTGGTCACAAAGTTGGTTAGAAAGATAGGTCAATAGCACAGGATGAAAGAAAATGAGCCAACCACTATAAATCAACATCCAATCCCAAGTAAGCCCATCTTTAAATATCAAAAAAGTCAGCATGATTGCATCAATGACAAGGAGTTGAGTGGTTTTGATGAAGATGATTTTTTTCATGATAACCCCTCCTTTTCCTTAGAGACACTCCCATAAAGAGATATGTTTGCCGTAAAAGTCTGGATAGTTGTCTCTTAGGTAGTCGGCCGTCATATAATATAAAGTAGAATGGCAAGCAGTGATGATTGGCATAAGAGAGAGAAAACGCTGAGAACTAACGAAGGTTAAAAGGACAAAAAATAGAAAATCAATGGAGAGAATCCCTAAATAGTAGAAGCGAATCTTTTTATTGATTTTAGGATAAATCTCAGCGAATTGATGTTTGAGTCGGACAACCAAGCGAAATAGCAGGAGTCCTTGAGCAAGGAGGAAAATAAAACCAGAGAGCAAGAGCCATTCTAAAGCTGTCTCGGGTCTAGTGATAAAAAATGCAAATAGTAGCAAATCAATGATTGCAATTGCTGTAAAATGGATTCTAAAGAGTTTTTTCATAAGATGACCTCCCTCTTTTATCTAACTTCATTCTACTCCAAAAGAATGGGAGTTACAAGTAAAATGATAAAAATAGCAGAAGGGAGATTCTCTTAAGTCGACTTGTTTTTTTATTTAAGTTTTCTTCTATTATCTTACTTCTTCATCATTCCAGACAAATAAAGCTCCGATTGCATTGAGGATATAAAAGATGTATTTTCCGATATTGGCAAAATTTCCTTGAATACCAGCTTTTGTCAGCTGAACGAAATTGTAAATCAACCAAAAGCCCCACTGAGTTGTTAGTTTCAATGCGTTAAAAGCATTGGCAATGAGTGAGAGTGCAAAGGCAATGGTTGTTACATAGGCAAGGAGATTCATCTTTCCTCCATAGCCGATAAAGTTTGTCACAAAGGCAAAGAGGAAGGCGATGATGGAAATGATGATGGCCGCCAATTTTAGCTGTTTTTGGCTCATTTGGTTGGGTCTGCCTTCTTGCGAAGCTTCCCATTTCTTAATAGCAAAGGTATAAATGAGGAAGGTGACGGGATAGGTAATGATGGCCGCCTTATTTCCAAGGATATAATCAATAGCACCGGACAAAATGGTATTAACAATACCAAAGTAATTTCCCCATTTGCTTAATTTCCCCGTGAAACGAGTGGATAACATGGAAATCCCAACGTTGGTTACGGAAATCAATCCAAAGGGAACAAGAGCTGTCCATGGTCCCCAGTCTACGAATTTGTCGAGACGGGAGTTGAGGTAACCAGATGCAATCGCAATCCCAACGACCAAAGCAACCCCGAAGAGGTCAAACCATTTAGATGTCGCAAAAATTTTTAGTGATTTTTTCATAGGTTAAGGTATCTTTCTTGTTTTTTACATCGATTTTATAATAAAATGAAAGCAAAATCAAATGATAAAAATAAAACCCTGAAAATTAAACTTTCAGGGTTAGTGGGGGACTTGAGAAATTAGTTGATTTTCTCGACATAGAGTTGTTTAGCAATGTCCATATTCACTTGTAAATCTTCATTTTTAGTGAGGATAGTGAAGGCATTGCTGAAGCCATCAAACTGCTTGACTTGGAGCGGATCACCGATGTGAAGTGAGTGCTTGTCCAGATAACTGAGAATGTCAAAACTATCGTGCACCCGAGTCAGACGGTAGGATCCAGCTTCCTTGATATCCGCAAGGGGCAGGTTATTGATTTCAACTAGGAGTTCTCCCTTGGCAGGAATGGTTCCTCCGTGGGGGCAGGTCTTGGGGAATCCTAGTAGTTTATCTAGTCTTTCCACGAAGAGGTCAGAGACAGTATGCTCTAAGACCTCAGCTTCCTCGTGAATCTGGTCACTCGTATAGTCTAAATGATGAACTAGAAAAACTTCAATCAAGCGGTGCTTACGATAGAGCTCAGAGACCAGTTTGAGTCCGAGGTCTGTCAGTAGATAGCCACATTCCTTGTCCTTAAGGATGAGATTTTCACTTTTCATCCGTTTAATCATTTCAGTTACGGCAGGGGGAGAGACTTGCATGCGGGCCGCAATTTCTTTGTTGGTAATTTTATGCAGGTCTATGCCGATTTCATAAATACATTTTAGATAATCTTCTTTATTCGGGGTCATTCGCTTCCTCTTGTCTAATATCTTTATCTAGTATATCAAAAAAAGCTAGATTTCTCTAGCTGTGACTTTTTATGTTATACTTATTGCAAGAGAAAAAACGAGGAGATGGATATGACGAAAATAGCTCTTCTTTCAGATATTCATGGAAATACCACCGCCTTGGAGGCTGTTTTGGCAGATGCTCGGCAGCTAGGAGTGGATGAATACTGGCTTTTGGGAGACATTCTCATGCCAGGGACAGGGCGTAGAAGGATTTTGGACTTGTTGGCTGATCTACCGATTACGGCTAGAGTTTTGGGAAACTGGGAAGACAGTCTTTGGCATGGTGTCCGCAAGGAATTGGATAATACTCGCCCCAGTCAACGCTATCTCTTGCGCCAGTGCCAGTATATTTTAGAGGAAATTTCCCTAGAAGAAATTGAACTGCTCCACAATCAACCGCTCCAGATTCATCGTCAGTTTGGTGATTTGACGGTGGGAATTAGCCACCATCTTCCTGATAAGAACTGGGGGAGAGAGTTGATTCATACTGGAGCGCAAGAGGATTTTGACCGCTTGGTGACCAATCCGCCTTGTGATATTGCTGTTTATGGTCATATTCACCAGCAGTTGCTTCGTTACGGGACTGGTGGACAATTGATTGTCAATCCGGGTTCGATTGGTCAACCTTTCTTTCTAGATGCCCAGTTGCGGAAGGACTTGCGGGCCCAGTATATGATTTTGGAGTTTGATGACAAGGGCTTGGTAGATATGGACTTCCGACGGGTGGACTACGATGTGGCAGCTGAATTGCAGTTGGCTAAAGACCTCAAACTTCCCTATTTTGAGGTTTATTATGAAAGTCTAGTCAATGGTATCCACCATACTCATCATCAGGAATTTCTGAGAGAATTGGCCCAGAAAGAGGGCTATGATAGGGAATTAGATGCTTGGTTGAAAAGTGGTAATAATTGACATTACAACCAAAAAGGGTATAATAAAAGAAAGAGAAGAGTAGAGGTAGGCTAGCCTCGTAAAAAGGAGAAGAGTATGCAAATTCCAAGTAGATTTACCATTGCGACTCATATGCTGATAATCATTGCCCTCAAGGGGAAGGAAAGCAAGGTGACCAGTGATTTTCTGGCTGCTAGTGTCGGGGTCAATCCTGTCATTATCAGAAAGACCTTGTCCCAGTTGAAGAAGGCTGAACTGATTTCAGTAGCGCGCGGAACAGGGGGAACAGAGATTGTTAAGGATCTCAAAGACATTAGTCTTTTAGATGTTTATCAAGCGGTCGAATGTCTTGGTAAGACAGGCCAACTCTTTAGTTTTCATGACAATCCAAATCCAAATTGCCCAGTTGGAGCTCATATTCATGATGTTTTGGATCAAAAATTGGAGAGAATCCAGCTGGCTATGGAGGCTGAACTCGGTCAGACCAGTTTAGAACAAGTCGTGACCGATGCAGAGAGTCAGATGAAGGATTGAGAGGGATAGATGCCCTCTTTTTTTCTTTGGATAATTATGATAGAATGAACTCATAAAAGGAGGAAGAAATGTATCTCGTTATAGGAATTGTATTAGCCTTTATAGTGTCATTTTGGAAGGATAATAGAAGTTTGTGGAATCCAGTATTATTCTTATTATCCCTCATTTCCAGTTATTTTTATCTAGGCTACCTTTTTTATCAAAATGGGTATGAGAAGATTCATTTCGCTTTTTTTATATTTCCCTTTATTTTACTTCCTTTTTTGCTTTTTCTAAGTGGCATCTTTCTAATCTATAATGGGGTCATTTTGTTGAAGCGAGAGGGACGTTCAAAGGCTAATTATCTCTCCATGCTCCTTGGAATAGTCATTTTGCTATTTTTTGCCTTGATTTCATTTCGATTGGGAGGTCAAAATGAATTATTTTACACCAATCACTTTCTAAACATTTTATTTGTATTCATTTTCTACTCTTATTTTATTTTTGGCTTTGCTTTTGCGGGTTTTATGCTCTACTCTATCTTGTATCTCTTTATTCCTAAGAAGAAGCATTATGATTTTATTATCATTCACGGTGCAGGTTTGTTAGACGGAGAAAAGGTAACACCTTTGCTAAAGAGGAGAATTGATAAGGCAGTAGAAGCTTACCACAATTCTAAGAATCCTCATATCAAAATCATTGCTAGTGGTGGTCAAGGAGGAGATGAGAAGATTTCTGAAGCGCAGGCTATTACAAACTATCTGCTTGAAGAGACCGATGTTCCCCAAGATGGGATTATCCTGGAGGACCAATCAAGGACTACCTACGAGAACCTTCTCTTTTCTAAGGAACTTGGTGAGAAGCTGGTAGCCAAACCTCAATTCCTCTTTGTAACAAATGATTATCATGTCTTTAGAACAAGTACCTATGCTCGTAAGTTAAAAATGAAGGGAGATGGCCTCGGATGTAGGACGGCAGGCTACTACATACCATCTGCTTTTATTCGGGAGTACGTAGCTCTCTGTGTCAAAATGAAATGGCTTTTCCTTGCCTTTTATGTCCTGCTATTAGCCCTCATTTTGATAGCCTACAAAGGAATTATTTGGTAGTCAGATTCTATTTAAAAAGACTTAGAATGCACATGAAAGTATGTATTCTAGGTCTTTTGTTTTGTATACATTTGATTTTCAAGAGTACTATCTATTTTTCCAGGCTTGGTAACGGGTATCAATCAATAATTGAGTGAGACGTCCCATAGTTTCCCTTTCTTCTGGAGTTAGGGATTGAGCTTGGACGAAGAGATGATGAATGTGTTCGATAGCCTTTAAGGAAGACAAGTCATTGATAGAAGTAATACCAGAATCAAGAATGGTGCCAAAGAAGAGATCGAAGTAGAGCTGGAGTTCCTCGTCAGGGACTGTGGCCACCCATTCTTTGAAGGTTATGTCAACTTGTTGGCTATCACTGTTGGTTTTATCCAGTTGGACGAAGTGCTTGTCCTCAATCTGCCAACTAAAGGTATCGTGCTGGGCGATACCACCCAAAGCAGTACTGTGCACGATGATTTGCTGGTTAGGGATTTCTAGCATCATACCGATGATGGAACCTTGTGGAATGAAGACCTTGGTTTTATCCATTATCCTTTGATAGCCCTCGGTTTGTGTCAATTCTGTGTGGAGACCAGGCGCATCAAAGGTATAAACTGCTGTGATCTGATTTTGCGAGCTTTGCTCAATTTGACTAGCAGCATAGATGGCTAGATTGCCTCCCTTGGAATGCCCAGCCAGAATGACCTTTTGCTTAGGATGTTGGGCAAAAAAGTTCTTTAAATAGCGGAGGGCATGCTTTTGAGCAGGAATTTCCTTCATATAGGTCAGGTGGAAATCTTCCTTCCAGCCAATGATGCTGTCATCTGTCCCACGAAAGACAATCAGATAGGTGTCGAGAGTGAGGCGGTAGGTCATAGCCGCAAATTGTTTTTGCAGTTCAGGGTCGATGTCATTGATAAAATGGGAGAGTTTGCAATTTTTGAAGCGTTTGTGTTGAGCTAGTTCATCTAATAGCTGGAGGCGATTTTTGCTGGTCAACATGTTAGGCTCCCTTGGAACCCGAGGTGCCAGGTCTAAAAGTCGCTGAGGAGCTGTGGAGACCAGATTATCAAATGAGAGATAGGTAATTTCTGTTAAGGCTAAAACATCTAATTCATTCAAAGGAAGGTCGTAATAAGAATCGTGTGCGACATCTTTCAGATAGTCAAAAATATTGGCCATAAGAGCTCCTTTCTTTTTATTTATCTTATCAAATTTCCCTCAAATTAGCTAGTAGAATTGTCTTGCTTTGTTGGATAAAAACAAGCTATTTCAAATTCAGTTTCAGACCTTCGAGCATGGAAAAATCTGTTATAATAATAGAAAAGGAGGAGCGCATGCACAAGATTTTATTAGTAGAAGATGATCAGGTCATTCGTCAACAGGTCGGGAAAATGCTCTCTGAATGGGGATTTGAAGTGGTCCTGGTAGAAGACTTTATGGAAGTTTTGAGTCTATTTGTTCAGTCGGAGCCTCATCTGGTCCTCATGGATATTGGTTTGCCCTTGTTTAATGGATATCACTGGTGTCAGGAAATTCGCAAGATTTCCAAGGTCCCCATCATGTTTCTGTCTTCGAGAGACCAGGCTATGGATATTGTCATGGCAATCAATATGGGGGCGGATGACTTTGTGACCAAGCCTTTTGACCAGCAGGTTCTTTTAGCCAAGGTTCAGGGCTTGTTGCGTCGTTCCTATGAGTTTGGGCGTGACGAGAGTTTACTGGAATATGCTGGTGTTATCCTCAATACCAAATCAATGGATTTACATTATCAAGGGCAAGTCTTGAATTTGACCAAGAACGAATTCCAGATTTTACGCGTTTTATTTGAGCATGCAGGCAACATCGTAGCACGTGATGACCTGATGCGGGAACTTTGGAACAGTGACTTTTTCATTGATGATAATACCCTCTCTGTCAATGTGGCTCGATTGCGTAAAAAGTTGGAAGAGCAGGGCTTGGTAGGATTTATCGAGACCAAGAAAGGGATAGGGTACGGATTAAAGCATGCTTGATTGGAAACAATTTTTTCTAGCCTATCTGCGTTCCCGTAGTCGTCTGTTTGTCTATCTGATTTCTTTGACGTTTCTGCTCTTACTCTTTCAGTTTTTATTTGCCAGTTTGGGAATTTACTTTCTCTACTTTTTCCTGCTGTGTTGCTTTGTAACCATCTTATTTTTCACTTGGGATATATTGGCGGAGATGCAGGTCTATCGTCAGGAAATTCTCTATGGGGAGAGGGAAGCCAAATCTCCATTGGAAATAGCCTTGGCTGAAAAATTAGAGGCGCGTGAGATGGAACTCTATCAGCAGAGGTCAGATTCAGAAAGAAAACTGACGGATTTGCTGGATTACTATACCTTGTGGGTCCATCAGATTAAGACCCCCATTGCAGCCAGTCAACTCTTAGTTGCAGAAGTGGTCGACCGCCAACTGAAGCAGCAATTAGAACAGGAAATTTTCAAGATTGATTCCTATACCAATCTAGTTTTACAGTATCTGCGTTTAGAAAGTTTCCATGATGATTTGGTCTTAAAGCAAGTTCAAATTGAGGACTTGGTCAAGGAAATAATTCGTAAATATGCTCTTTTCTTTATTCAAAAAGGCTTAAATGTCAATCTACATGATCTTGATAAAGAAATCGTGACGGATAAAAAGTGGCTATTAGTGGTCATTGAACAAATCATCTCAAACAGTCTCAAGTACACCAAGGAAGGTGGTCTGGAGATTTATATGGAGGGGCAAGAGCTTTGTATCAAGGATACGGGAATCGGGATAAAAAACAGTGATGTCCTCCGAGTCTTTGAACGTGGCTTTTCAGGATATAATGGACGCCTAACCCAGCAGTCATCTGGACTTGGACTTTACCTATCTAAGAAAATTTCTGAAGAACTAGGCCACCAGATTCGCATCGAGTCTGAGGTTGGAAAAGGAACGATAGTGCGGATTCAGTTTGCTCAAGTGAACTTAGTCCTTGAGTGAGAAGAGACAATGAGTTTTTACCCAATCTCTTTTTGCTATATTTCAGGATATTTGAAGACTGTTTTTTACAAAACAAATAATAGAATTTTTAATACGGAATATAGTATAAATACTGGTTCAAAGTGAAGTTTTGTATGCTTTATACTTTTGTTGAGTATAAAATCTATAAACTAAGGGTGAATTACAAAAATTAATTTGAGATGAAGTGAATTGTAGACTTGGGAAATGTCTCCTATTCGATTTCAGAATGAATCGTTGATACAGGATTAAAAGAACTGCAGCTTTCTTTTTATTTTGAATGAGATAGGTGTATATAGATTTGTGTAACTGGTGTAGAACTGTTTCCAAGAATTTATTGAATGTATCGAATACACACATCCTATTGATTTTGAACCAGTTTTTAATTTCTAAATGTTATAATAGTTTTATCAAGTAAAAGGAGACTACCATGATTGGAGACAATATAAAATTCTTACGAAAATCACATAATCTGATATAACCAGAATTTTCACGGATTGTGGGTGTGTCACGAAATAGCCTAAATCGTTAGAAAAACTGAAAAAGCTTACTTTCAATAGAAGTGTTGGAAATATTCATTTTACATCTATCAAAGAAACATGGGATAGACCTATATTTTACAAAATAGCAAATTATATTTTGAATGATAGTAAAAACTGCAGAACTTGTGTGATTTACAATTATTGCACTCAATGTCTGAGTATCGCACTATCTGAAATAAGGAATAGTAGAGATTGTTCTGAGATATGTAAAAAAACGCATTAGCAAGGAGTATCGTATATGCTACCATATCTTAAAACTATTAGATGGTATCTCTTCTTTAATTTTCTTTTTGGTGTAGTATCGAATATCTGCACAGCTTTGTTACCGTATTTCACGCAGGCATTAATCAAAGGGGATTATCAAGTAGCTCTATATGGTTACTCTATGTCAGTGGCAGGCTATTTGAGTTGTAACTATATCCAAATGATACTTGATTGGAAGCAGGGGATTATCTTTTCGACTACTTTGAAAAATGAGTGGTTTCGTTCACTTCTGGGACTCAGTCACCACGATTTCAAGCAGAAAACAGTAGCAGAGTATATTTCCTATCAATCTAATGACCTAGATTCGTTGGAAAAGGATTACCTTCCTCCATTGATGAGTTTTATCAAACAAATTTTACGTATCATCATTTACGCTTTCATTATTAGCAGAACAATTAATCCTATTGTATCACTGATTTTAATCTTTTCCACTGGAATTAGTATTCAAATTCCTAAAATCGTTGGGAAGTTGACCGCTAATCGTAGACAGGTTTACTTGAAAAAACAAGGAGATTACTATCGAACTTTGGAGGATTTGCTCATGGGACATCATTTGGTAAATAAACTAACTATGTCGCATTTTTTGAATCAACAAAAGAGTTCTCTAAAGAATTTGCAGGATAAGTATTTTAAGTATGGTTTGACAAAAATTACAGGCATCTTATTGACAGGTGTTTCTTTTGAATTCATTAGTCTTGTTCTGTTTATTTATTTAGCCTACTCTCTATCTCACCAGCAACTCGGTATTCCTGAGGTGGTGGCGAGTTTCGGATATATTAATGCTTTTTCTGAACCAATACAGGAAATCCTTTATGATTTACAAATGTTAGAGTCCGTAAAGCCTGTAATCAAGAGTTTTCAAAACATTGTTGGGAGACCCGTTTCAGTTCAAGCACCTCAACATTCTTTTGATACGATTACTTTGAAAAACATTTCCAAACAACTGGGAGAATCAAAATTGATAATTACTTCCGCTACGATTCAAAAAGGGGATAAAATTGCGCTTATTGGTAAGAATGGTTCTGGAAAAAGTAGTCTTCTCAACATTTTAAATGGAACAGATGAAGATTTTGAAGGACAAATTGTGCTAGATGGGCTTGTTTTGGACCATCTTTGGGGAAGATTCGGTATGATTCTGCAACAAGAACATACATTTATTTCGAGTTATGAAAATAATGTAACACTATTCAATAGTTTCAATGAAAAATTCAGAGAAGAAGATTTTGAAAAAATTCCACCACAATCCCTGTCAGGTGGTCAGCAACAACGAATGTATTTAAATCGTGAGAAAAATCGTAAAAATCCATTGCTTATCCTAGACGAACCTTTCTCTGCCTTGGATACTAATCAGTTTAAAATGGAATTGGAAAGAGTTCTGGAACTACCAAGTGCCGTCATTGTTACTTTACATCGCCAAAACGAATTATTAAGTAAGTTTGACCAAGTTTGGGAAATTAAGAATGGAGAACTTGTAATTTTGAAATAGCTAAATTATAAAGAATAAAACGCATAGTATCAAGGTTCAGGAGATACCGTTTTTCCTTCTTCGGATAAGGATACAAAAATTTCTTCCTTTCTCTATCTTTTAAATTAATTGATTTCTTCAGAGAAAGACTGTAAAATTTTTGATATAATGTTAAGAAGGGACTGATTCAAGACAGTCATATCTGGTCTTTCTTCCAGTCATTTTTCAAACAATATCAGTTGATAATCAGCTTAAATCAGATCTATCAGTTTGTCTATCTTTCTCTGATGGAGATCATGTCCTATCTTCACTTTGATTATTGGAAAAAAACGGCTCGGTCAGGAGCTAGTATGAATAAGGAGAACAAATGAAACGTTTAAAAATGTTATGGCATATTATGCAGGTTACGGGTTTTACTCGGTTTGCTCTGAGTTTTGTGACCTTTGTTTTTGGGTCAGGAGGCGTGCTTTTCCTAGTTGAACCTGCTATCACAAATTACGGAGACGGTCTTTGGTATGCTTTTGTGACTTCGACGACTGTCGGCTACGGGGATCTCCTAGCTGTGACCTTGATTGGAAGGATTACCAGTGTCTTCTTGACGATTTATGGGCTCATATTTTTTGGCTGTTTATCAGCTGTTATTTTTAATTATTATACCAATTTAAATAAGGAAAGAGGAGAGGACAAATGACTGCCAATTATTCAACACGGGAATACCGTGAGAAATTATACGATGACCTTCATGTTCGATTGAGAGATACAGCGATTTTGATGTGTGCAATTTTTATTGCCTCTATCGGACTAAATATGAATTCAACAGCTGTCATTATAGGAGCCATGTTGATTTCACCTCTCATGACACCGATTGTTGGACTGGGATTCGGTTTAGCTATTTTTGATACGCGTTTAATCAAGCAATCTCTAGAGGTTTTATTGACTCAAGTGTTGGTCAGTTTGCTTGTCTCGACTCTGTATTTCTGGATTTCTCCCTTGTCTTATGCAAGTAGCGAGTTGATTGCACGAACCTCTCCAACCATTTGGGATGTCCTCATTGCTATTGCTGGTGGGATTGCTGGTGTGATCGGTTCAAGGAAAAAAGAAGCAAACAATATCGTGCCAGGAGTAGCCATTGCTACAGCTCTGATGCCGCCTATCTGTACTGCTGGCTATGGTTTAGCTAATGGGAATGTACGATTTTTATTGGGGGCTCTCTATCTTTTCTTGATCAACTGTGTCTTTATCATGCTAATCAACATTGTTGGAACAAGAATTATGATGAGAAAATCTCCCTTAAGTTCATTTAAAGAGCTAAACATTAAAATGAGAATTGGGTTGATATCCTTGATTGTATTATTGATTCTTCCGGCTAGTTATTCAGCAGTCACTCTGACGATAGACCAAGCGCGAAAAGAAGGAATCAAGCAGTTTGTAGGAAAAGAGTTTGCCAATCATACGGTCATTAATCAAGTCTACAAGTCAAGGGACAATGAATTGGTCTTGACGGTTGTTGGAGATCCGATTTCAGAAGAAGAATTAGAAACGCTCCACCAAAAACAAGCCTCTTACGGTATTCAATCTGTTCAATTGAAAGTGAATCAAGTTCAGAACTCGCCAACATTAGATAGTGAAGCGACCAAGGAATTTTATGAAAACATTGACAAGTATATTGATCAAAAACTCTCTGAAAAAGATTCACAAAACGATCTCGTAAAAGAAAATGAAGCAGACAAGGATTGAGGATACTGACTTTATCTAACTCATGAAAGTAAATCTTGTGTGGTGGTTTGGTCAATCACTACTAGCTCGGATTAAATAATACTCTTCGAAAATCAAATTCAAACCACGTCAGCGTCGCCTTACCGTACTCAAGTACAGCTTGCGGCTAGCTTCCTAGTTTGCTTTTTGATTTTCATTGAGTAAAAATATAAAAAGCAACAGCTGAAATAGTTGTTGCTTTTTAGGTAGCTAGGATTTTATCTCTTATTTCTCAACGCGTGATTTGTTGGCGATATCAGCTAGGATAGCTTGAACAAAGTCATCAACTGAGACAGTTTGTGTTTCTTTTTGGCCATAGCGACGAACGTTAACAGTTCCGTCTTCCATTTCCTTGTCCCCAACGATCAATTGGTAAGGAATCTTGCTTGTTTGTGACGCACGGATCTTGAACTGCATTTTTTCATTGCGCTCATCTACATCTGCACGGACACCACGGTCACGGAGTTTTTTAGCTACTTCCCATGCGTAGTCCACGTGTTTTTCGTTAGATACTGGGATGAGAGTTACTTGGTGAGGTGCTAGCCATGTTGGGAAGGCACCCTTGTAGTTCTCAATCAAGATAGCTGTGAAGCGTTCCATAGTTGAGATAACTCCACGGTGGATCATAACTGGACGGTGCTCTTCACCATCAGCTCCGATATATTTAAGGTCGAAGCGTTCTGGAAGCAAGAAGTCAAGTTGGATAGTAGAAAGAGTTTCTTCTTTTCCAAGAGCGGTCTTAACTTGAATATCCAATTTTGGTCCGTAGAAGGCTGCTTCACCTTCGGCTTCAAAGTAGTCCACGCCCATTTCATCAAGGGCTGCACGAAGCATGGTTTGAGCATTTTCCCACATCTCATCGTTGTCAAAGTACTTGTGAGTATCTTGAGGGTCACGAAGAGAGAGGCGGAAGCGGTATTCAGTCAAGTTGAAATCTTCATAAACATCGATAATCAACTGAAGGGCACGCTGGAATTCTTCTTGGATTTGTTCTGGAGTCACAAAGAGGTGACCGTCGTTGAGTGACATTTCACGTACACGTTGAAGACCAGTGAGGGCACCAGATTTTTCATAACGGTGCATCATACCGATTTCAGCAATACGGATTGGCAACTCACGGTAAGAATGAACATGGTGTTTGAAGACTTGGATGTGGTGCGGACAGTTCATTGGACGAAGGACAAATTCTTCCCCGTCACCCATGTCCATAGTTGGGAACATGTCTTCTTGGTAATGATCCCAGTGACCAGAAGTCTTGTAAAGTTCAACAGAAGCAAGTGGTGGAGTGTATACGTGTTGGTAGCCAGAAGCCAACTCTTTGTCTACGATGTAGCGTTCCAATTCACGACGGATAGTCGCACCATTTGGCAACCAGAATGGAAGTCCTTGACCAACCTCTTGAGAAATCATGAAGAGATCAAGCTCTTTACCAAGTTTACGGTGGTCACGTTCCTTAGCTTCTTCACGCATTTGAAGGTAGTTTTTCAAGTCTTTTTTGTCAAACCAAGCTGTACCGTAGATACGTTGCATCATAGCGTTGTCGCTATTTCCACGCCAGTAAGCACCTGCTACATGGAGAAGGTGGAAGATTTGGATACGGCCTGTTGAAGGGACGTGTGGGCCACGGCAAAGGTCTACATATTCACCCTGACGATAGATAGTCAAACCGCCTTCGTCTTCTGAGTGTTCTTCAATCAATTCCAACTTGTAAGGGTCGTTTTTAAAGATTTCACGTGCCTCGTCTTTAGTCACTTCTTCACGAATTGATGGGAAGTTTTCTTTGACAATTTTTTGCATTTCTTCTTCGATACGAGGAAGGTCTTCGTTAGAGATTTGACCAGCTGTGTTGTCAGTATCGTAGTAGAAGCCGTCCTCGATGGCTGGACCAACACCCAAGTGAATGTCTGGGAAAAGACGACGAGCTGCTTGGGCAAACAAGTGAGCGGCTGAGTGACGCAAGATTGGAAGGGCATCTTCGTGATCAGGTGTCACAATTTCGATGCTTCCATCTTCAGTGATCGCACGAGTTGTATCAATTAGTTTGCCGTTGAATTTACCAGCCAAGGCCTTTTTAGCTAGGGAATTGCTGATAGATTGGGCAATTTCAAAAGTTGTAACGCCAGATTCGAATTCACGAACAGCGCCATCTGGGAAAGTAATGTTAATCATGATGTTCTCCTTACTTATATTATTGACGAATGTGTTAACCCTATTCTGAAAACAGGGACAGAGGACTGTGAAAGCTAGAAAAACAAAAAGCGACATCCTCGAAAGGACGTCGCAACGTGGTTCCACCTTCATTTATGTTCCTCAAAAAAGAGGGACACCTCTGATTGGCTCTAACGTGGCCACCGTTTTATGTTTTCATAAAAAACTCAAGAGTAGTATCAGTTTAGGCTTCCTATGCGTTTCCAGCAACCACGCACTCTCTAGTAGAAAGGGACTAAGTGACTTGTCTCTATGGATTATTATAGCATGATTGTGAGATTTTTCAAGGATTTTGTGAAAGTTTTTTGTTTTTCATTTTTTGTAGAATATACTTGATACCAATACCGGAAGCCATGCCCACCAGAGCAAAGATTTCATAGGCTAAAAAGTAAAACCAGATAAATTCACCAAAGGTTATGATAGTAAAGCAAAAGAGCAGTCCGTTACCAATTAACCACCAAAGTGAGAAACGGAAACGGTAGCTATAGAGTAGCGATATAATCAAGATTACCAGAGGTGTAAAGAAGAGAAGATTGTTTATATAGAGTCCCTTGAGTGTAAGGGGGTCAGAAACAACTAGCAAGAACAACTCATAAAGTGGCCAATAAAAGAAGGATATGACCAGATAGTAGGGGAGATGGAAATAGAATCTACGCATGATAATCACCTCGTTTTAAAAAAACAGAT